>DASQGM010000044.1:0-4908 GCA_035632615.1 bacterium
ACCGCGCCGGACGCGGACATCTGGACCGAGTGCGCTTACCCCACCAGGACAACGTTACAGAAACAGTCGACCACCTTGGGATCGAACTGCGTCCCGGTGCAACGGCGCAGTTCCGCGATCGCGTCGTCGTGCGGCCGGGGCGAGCTGTAGACGCGGTCCTCGGTCATAGCGGCGTACGCGTCGACCACGCTGAGGATGCGCGCGCCCAACGGAATGGCGTCTCCCCGGAGGCCGTCCGGGTACCCCGACCCGTTCCAATGCTCCTGATGGTGTCTCACGATGGCGCGAATCGGGATCATCCGCTCGGTCGTCGAGAGGATCGCCTCGCCCATGATGGGATGCTGCTCAAACAGCGCACGGTCCTCGGGGGTCAACGGACCCGTCTTCTTGAGAATCGCGTCGGGGATGCCCAGCTTGCCGATGTCGTGCAGCAGGGCAGCCCACCCGATGATGCGGACCTCCTCGCGATCGCATCCGAGGACCCCCGCGACGGCCTCGGCCCACACCGCAACCCGCTCGCTGTGACCGGCGGTCCGGTGATCCCGAACGTCCATCGCGCGCACCAACGCGCGCACCAGATCGAGGTCCGCGTCGGCCAGGCGTTGGAACAAACGCGCCCGCCGAATCGCGGTGCCTCCGATGTCCGCGATATCGTTCAACAAGTGCACGTCGCGCGGCGTAAACGGCCGGCGTTCGACGCCGCGCGCGAGCACGAGCACGCCCACCGTGGTCTTCTCCGCCCGCAACGGCACGATCGACACCGGCCCCCACGCGGTGCCGGCGGAAGGGTCGATCCAGGCCGAACCATTGTCCGACCCCGGCGCCGCCAGAGCGAGCGTCGTGCCTTTGGCCACGGCCTCCCGCCACGCGGGGCACGGGATCGAAAGCGTGCTCCCGATCGGGAGCGTGCCGGGGCCGGCGCGATGCACGAGCGTCACCGCGTCTTGATGTGCCTCCAGGAGAAGGAGGCCGGCATAATCTGCGCGGAGGGCGCGGGCCGCGTACCCGGCAAAGAGCGGATACAGCTCTTCCGGGGTCTGCGCCGCCCGCAGCGCGGCGCTCAGACCGCGAAGCACCTTGAGGTCGGCCGCCCGATGCTGCGTCTCGGTGAGCAGTCGAAGCCGATCCGCGGTGGTGCCAATCAGTCTCCCCGCGGTCTTCGCGAAGCCGACCTCCACGTTCGACCACGCCCTCGGCCGCGCGGACGCGACGACCAACCCGCCGATGCGCCGCCGCCCCGCCCACATCGGGACCGTGAGCGTCGCGCGGAGGCCGAGACGCGCCATGGAGTCAACCATGGCCTTCCCGCCCGGACCGGCGACGCCCCTCCAGTCGTCCACGGCTCGGAGGTCCCGCATCGCCGCCCCGGCCCGTCTCGCGAGCGCGGCAATCGCCGCCCCCGCGTGGGACGTGCCCCGGCTCACGACGTGCTCCCCGACCCAGATGCCCCCCGACTCGCATCGACACGCTCGCAGCATCTTGAGGAGCACGGCTCCAAGGAAGGGTCGCGGGTCCGTGGCGATTGCGGCGTCCCCCGCGATCTCGTTGAGCGTCCGAAAGCACCCCGCGAGATACCGCGCGTCATGCGCATTCCGGCGCCCGCTGCGGGAAGATTGTCCAGGCGTCATGCGAGCACCGCGTTCGCCCGGGACCGCCGCCACGTACCGCCCGTAGGTACGTTACAATCGCCGAGTCTACTATAAGCGCCGGTGGCCGCTCGGCGCGTCCGCAGACGTTGTCGTACGCGCGTTTGGACCGGATCAGTGCGCCACTGGCGAAGAACCGCCGTGACGTGCATCGACCCCTCCGTTGGACGCAGAGTCCTCGCCAGTTTGAGGCAACTTACTCATCATTTCGATACCGATATGGTTTTCACCTACGTTGATCGTGCAGTTCAATTACATACAACCCACGGGATGTTGACGAACGTTCGATAAACCGGCGACGGGGGGAGGAACACGCTTGGGGGTAGAGGATCGCGGCGCGGGCGCGGAACCTCAGGCGACCCCGTGCTTCGGGGGACCGGCGGGTGTTTCCAGGGCCTGGAAACACGATGGCGCCGACACGCGACGCCGTGTTTCGGCGGGGCGACTAGAGGGCGGCGGCTCCAGGCGAGAAGATCTTGAGGTAGTGCCCGAGCAAGATCCGGAGCGGCCCGGGCCGGGACGCCCACCCGGCGACGGCACCGAGTGCGGTCGCCGGAACGATGAGCGAGGCCACGGTCACCCACTCGAGCAGCCGGTACGAGCGACGCGCGTGCAGCGCGAACGCCCGGTACCGTGCGCGCGCGACGTCGAGGCTGATCCGGCCGTCGAGGGCCTGGCCGATGAGCCGCCCGGCGACGCCGCCGGCGCGAACCGCGAGCCGGATGCCTTCACCGGTGAACGGCAGGCAGTGACCGGCGGCGTCACCAACGACGAACACATCGTCCGCAACGGGCGGCCGGAAGCCGCCGCCGAGGAACCCGCCGTGCCTGGGACCGGACGGAAGGCCCAGCCGGCGCAGAAACACGTCCAACACCGGCCCGAGCTGCGTGCGCGCACGGTAGCTGATGAGTCCCACGCGGGTCGAGGTTCCCGCCGGAAACGCCCACAGGTAACCGTCGGGCAGGACGTCCGGCCAAAAATAGAAATGCAGGCCGGTATCGAACGCGACCGGCACGGTGGCCTCGAGTCCGAAGCCGACGTAGCCGCGGGGATGCCCCGGACGCCGGGTCCCGCCGGACAGGGCGGCCCGCCAGCCGGTTGCATCGACCAGGACCCGCCCCGACACGTCCCCCACGGTCGTGCGCACCAACGACCCCTCGCGCCCATGGACGAAGGCGCGGACGATCGGGGCGTCCGTGCCCCGGAACACGGCGACGCAACACGCGCGGTAGTCAAACGTGCAGAACGGCTCGGGCAGCGGCCACCGAGCCGTTCGTCCCGGGGTGTGGATCACCAGGTCGTCGTGCGATTCCTGGACGGCGGACGAGGCACCGATCGATGCGAGCACGCTGACCGGCGTGCCGCACGCGGACGTCTGTCCCTCGCCAACCGCCTGATGGTCGATCAGCACCGTTCTCCCGGGCAACTCGCGGGCGACGGCCAGCCCCGCGAACGAGGCGCCGGCAACGACGACGTCGGCGCAGGTCGGGGGCTGAGATGGTGCCCTGGCATCGGACGAACGCATCGGCTCCTCCCGATCAGAAGGCCGCACGTGCCGCAGTCCTGTTATCCCCGCGCCGGCCGTGACGCCCGGTCGAGCGCCGCCCGCAGCCCAGTGATCGTCACCTGGCCCCGCGCGATCTCAACGCCGTCCAGGGCGACGACCGGAATCGCCTCGCGATACCGGATCTGCAGATCGGGGTCGCGCGTGATGTCCGCAAGCCGTATCTCAAACGAGAATTCGCGCCGAAGGCGCGCGGCGACCTGCTCGGCCTTTTCGCAGAGGCAGCAGCCGGGCTTGCCGTAGATCACGAGCGTCACGGCGACACCGGCCGGGCGAAGTGCAGCGAAGGGCGCGAGCGTGCCGCAGGCAGGGTCACGGCGTCGAGGGACACAATGGCAATGCGCAATCCAAGCCCCCGGAGCCCCTCCACCACGCCGCCGCGGATGTTCAGGGCGCCGGCGAGCGTCTGCGGGTCTCCGATCGCCACCACCTGGTACGGCGCGGACAGCCGCTCCCGGTCGGCGATGATCGTCCCGCCGACCTGGCTGAACCCCGTGGCCGCGGTGACCCGGTGACCGCTGACCGCGACCGCCTCCGCCCCGGATGCCCACAACTCGTTCACGACGCTGGCGAGGTCCACGTACTGGACCACCGCCGGCGCCTGCCCGACCGCGGGAGCCTTGCCGTCGTCCACGGAGACCCGGACGCCGGGACCGGTCAACGCGACGAGGCCGGAGACGGTGCGGAGCGCGTCGAGTTCCTGGGCCAGCGCCTGGTCGGCACTCCGCCGCTGCGCGGCCACCGACTCAAACTCGGCGAGCCGGCGGGTGAGCGCGGCCACCTGCGCCTCGAGGCCCCGGCGCGCCTCGCGCTCCTGGCCGAGCATCGCCGCGAGCGCGTACACGTTCCGGGTCGGCACGCCTTCCTGGCCCGAGAGCGCCCGGCCGGCGCGCAACTGCACAACGACCAGGAACCCAAGCGCCATCAGCAGCACGGCGAGAAGCGCCTGCCACCACGCCGTGCTATTCTTCCCAGACATTCCCCTCGCCGAAGACCTGCTCGAGCTCCTGCTGGAGTTCGGCGGCGTCCGCGAGCCGGAGCTGGATCGGAATGACATGCTCGCCCGTGTCCGTGACGACGTGCGCGCAGACCTGCCGCTCCCCCGGGTGCGCCTCGAGATACTGATACAATTGCTCGATCTCCTCGCGTGTCGTCACGCGGATCCGAAGCGGGGAACGCACGGCAGTCCCGTGGTCCGGCCCCGGGGATTGCGGCGCCACGCGCACGGCGGTGGCGGTCGCGGCGACGTTGGTCGGGGCGCCCGTCGCTGCCCGCGCCGGCGGCGTGCCGTTCCGGGCGGACCGTCCGATGCCGTAGCGGTCCCCCCGCCCCCGCGGCGCCGGCGGCGGGATCTGAAGGTCGGCCGCTTCTTCCGGCGTCGCCGGGAGAGCGATGACCTCGTCGCAGAGGAGCTTGGCGCCCTGCTCATCGATGTCCACCTTGCCGCGAAGGAGCACCACCGCATCGCGCTTGAGCACAAAGCCCTGCTGCTCGTACGCCCGCGGGAACACGAGCACCTCCACGCTACCGGTGAGATCCTCCAGGGTCAGAAACGCCATCGCCGACCCGGACCGCGTGATGCTGCGTTTGACCGCCCCGACCAAGCCCCCGACGACGACCTCCTGGCGATCGCGCAGATCAGGCAGCTGGGCGATCGTGGTCGTCGCCTTGCCGTCGATGACGGGTTGCCACCGCCGG
>DASQGM010000045.1:0-4421 GCA_035632615.1 bacterium
CACGACGACGGCGGGGAACAGGCGTCCTGTGGCTGCTGCCGGCGCTCGGGGTCGCGCTCGCGCTGGTCGCCGTCGCGGCGGCGGTCCATCAGCGGCAGGGGCCGGCCGCGTCGCGGTCCGTGCCGGTGGTCGCCGGGGCGCCGATCCCGGCGGACATCGCGCACAACCTCGGCGCGATCCCCGACGCCACGTGGAACCGCGTCGGCGCGGCCGACACCGCCCGCCCGCAGATCGTCGGAACGCCGTCGGCCACGGCCACCCCGGTCGTGCTCTACGTGGGCGCCGAGTTCTGCCCGAACTGCGCCGCCACGCGGTGGTCGCTTGTGGCCGCGCTCGAGCGCTTCGGCACCTTCACCGGGCTCGCGCTGTCCACGTCGTCTGCGACCGACACGTTCCCGAGCACACCGACGCTCACGATGCTCCACGCCCGCTACCAGAGTCGCTATGTGGCGCTGGAGACGGTGGAGCTCCAGGGCAACACACGGGACGCCTCGGGACAGTATCCGCCGCTGCAGCGCCTCACCCCGAGCCAGGCGGCACTCTACAGCCGCTACGACCCTTCGGGGTACATCCCGTTTCTGCTCATCGGCGGCCGGTATCTTCTGGTGGGATCGTCCTTCTCACCCGCAGTGCTCCAGGGAATGGACTGGCAGGCGATCGCGGCGGGGCTCCCGCTCGGCACGACCGCCGCCGCCCGTGCGATCCTGGGCGCGGCCAATGAAATGACCGCGGCGATCTGCGCCGTCGACGGCGGGGCGCCGGCCGCCGTGTGCCAGAGCGCAGGCGTGCGCGACGCCGCGGGGTTGTTGCCTGAGCCCGGGAAGTAATCTGGTGGCGCTTCGGACGTGGGACCGCGCGCGCCTGGCGGCCAGCCTGATCGGCCTCGCGATCGCAGCCTACCTCAGTATCCTCCACTACGATACGGCGATACCGTTAGTCTGTTCCACGTCGGGGACGGTCAACTGCGAACGCGTGCTGAGCAGCCCCGAGGCGTCCTGGCAGGGAATCCCCGTGGCGCTCTGGGGGGTGGGCTGGTTCACCGTGGCCGCGATCCTCGCGGTCCTCTCGCTGGCGCGACGGGGGGCGCCCGAACCCTCGTGGCTGCGCGGGGCGGGACTGGGTTGGACGGTGCTCGGAACCGCGTCCGTCGTGTGGTTTCTCTACACCGAGCTCGTCGTGATCGGAAGCATCTGCGCGTGGTGCACCGTCGTACACGTGTTGATCATCGGCCTCTTCGCCATCCAAGTCGTGACGGATGCGGCACGCGCGCACACCAGCCAAGACCGATAGCGGACCGCGAGAGCCAGGCCCTCGACCCACGGTGTGAACCGGGATTGTCCGGGCAGGAACGAGCGCGCCGGTGGTCAAGTATCCATGTCAGATGACATCAATACTTTACAACCGGCGGTGTGCGGGTCGCGGCGGCGACGGAGGTGGCTCTGTGAAGCGTGTGGGCGTGACGGTCGCGTTGGTCGTGGCGGTGGTCGTTGTCGTAACGTCGGGAAGTGGGCTTCCGGCGGCAATGGGTGCAGGGATCGGGCCCGTCACGGTGCTCTACGCCGGATCGCTGGTCAACGTGATGGAGAACGGCGTCGGCCCAGCGTTCAACTCCGCGACCGGCGCACAGTTCCGAGGGTTCGGCGCCGGATCCGGGGCGCTGGCCAACCAGATCAAGGACAGGCTCCGACCGGGGGACGTCTTCATCAGCGCCCTCCCCTCGGTGAACGCGCAGCTCATGGGCCCGCAGAACGGAGACTGGGTGCGCTGGTACACGAGCTTCGCCACCGCGCCCCTCGTCATCGGGTACAACCCGTCCAGCCGGTTCGCGGCGGACCTCAAGTCGAGCGCGTGGTACGGTGTGATGAGCCGTCCCGGATTCCGCCTCGGGCGCACCGATCCGAAGCTGGATCCCAAGGGAACCCTGACGATCCAGTTCATGCAGAAGGCGGCGCAGTACTATCAGCGACCCACGCTGGTGGCCGACGTCCTCGGGCCCGACGACAACCCCGCGCAGGTGTTCCCAGAGGAGACGCTCGTCGGGCGGCTGGAAGCCGGCCAGCTCGACGCCGGCTTCTTCTATTCGCAGGAGGCAGTGCAGGCGCGCATTCCGTACATCACCCCACCCGCGGCGATCGAGCTGTTCGCGGAGTTTACGGTGACGGTCCTCCGCGGCGCGCCCAATCCCGACGGCGCCGCGGCGTTTGTGAAATTCCTGTTGGGCCCGAGCGGCAAGCGCATCCTCGCCGACGCCGGTCTCACGGTGCTGTCGCCGAAATTCGCGGGCGACGCGTCCGCCGTTCCGGGCGCACTCCGAACGGTCGTGAAGTAGGCGGGCTACTCGATCGCGGAATCGTCCGCGACGATCCGGGCCGCCTCGTCCGGGATCTCCACCCCGACCACGGTCCCAGCCGCCGGCGCCGGACCGCGCACCACCGCTTCGATCGTCATGGCGCCGATCGCCAGCAGCACGCTCGTCGTGCCGTCGCGAGGAAGCACGCGCGTGACGGTCGCGGCCGGGCGGCCGTCCGCCGGCACGACGAGCCGCACGTCCGCCGGCCTCAGGCACAACGTCGCGCGCAGTCCATCGTCGACCGCGTCGCCGAGCGCGCGCACGCGCAGCGACCCCGCCTCGACCACGACGGTGTTGCCCGAGCGCCCAAGCACCCTCCCGGTCAGGATGTTCGAGGCGCCGACGAGCTGGGCGACCAGCACCGTCCGGGGATGGGCCGCCACCTCCGCGGGGGTCCCCACCTGGACAACGCGCCCCGCCGCCATGATCACGATCGTCTGCCCGAGCAGGTAGGCTTCGCCAAAGTCGTGGGTCACGAAGACCAGGGGTACGTCAAACGCATCCAGCAGCCCCAGCAGGTCCCGGCGGAGCCGTTCCCGCACGGGCGCGTCGACCGCCGAGAACGGCTCGTCGAGCAGCAGGAGGCGCGGGTCGCTCGCCAGCGCCTGGGCCAGCGACACGCGCTGCCGCTGACCGCCCGAGAGCTGCGCCGGCCGGCGATCCGCGTACCCGCCTAGGCCGACCGCGGCGAGCAAGGTCTCGATCCGCACCCGTTCGCGTCCGCGCCAGACCGGGGCCAGACCGTAGGCGACATTCTCCCCGACCGAGAGATGCGGAAGCAGCGTGTACGACTGCAGCACCAGGCCCACCCGGCGGCGCCACGGCGGCAGGTTGACGCGGCGGCGATCATCGTAGAGGACGGTCTCGCCGACCGCGATCCGGCCGCGCTCGGGTGCGTGCAGCCCTGCGAGGCACTGCAACGTCATGGTCTTGCCCGCGCCGGACGGACCGAACAGCACGACCCGCTGGTGGGGCGTGGCAAACGCCACCTCGAGATGAAACCCGCCGCGGCGGGCGCCCAGAGTGACGCTCAGCATCAGGGCATCGCGCGGCGTTGGGCTCGAGCGCCGACCCCCTGCACGAGCGCGACCACGGCCGCGCCGATCGCCACGAGGACCACGGCGACCGGCAGCGCCTCGCGCAGCCCGCGGGCGCCGAATTGCACGAACAGGTACACCGGCAGCGTCGACGGGTGGTACGCGACCATGATCGTCGCCCCGAACTCGCCGAGCGCCCGCAGCCACGCGAGCGGCACGCCGGCCAGAATCCCCGGCCACGCAAGCGGGAGAGACACGCGGAAGAACGTCACGAGCGGAGACTTGCCGAGCGTGTAGGAGACCTGCTCGAACGACGGCTCGATCGCCTCGAACGCGACGCGCGATGCGACGATCAGATACGGCGCGGCGACGAACGTCTGGGACAGCACGATCCCGGGGAGCGCGTCGGTGATCTGGAGCCCCCGCATGCCCAGCCATCCCCCGAGCGGGGTGTACGGCCCGAACGTCACGAGCAGCAACACGCCTCCCACGAGCGGGGGAATCACGAGCGGGAGGTAGACGAACGCGGTGACCAGGCCTTTGCCGACGAACTCGGTGCGCGCGAGCACGTATCCCAACGGCACGCCGAGCACGACGACGATGAGCGTGGAGATCGTCGCGGTGAGGACGGACGTCCAGATCGCTCCGGCGGCCGCCGCGCCGCGAACGGCGCTGAGCAGCACGCTCCCGTCGAGCGACGCCACGCCGAAGCAAAACGGGACGATGAGGTACCCCAACAGCAACACGCCCGCCGCGCCGAGCGGCCAGGGCACACCCGGCCGGTGGCGCGCGGTGCCGGATGCCCATCCGTGCACACTCATGGCAAAACGGCCAGCGTCGTCCCGAGGCGGGCCGTGTCGTAGTCTCCCACCGCCGCGAGATCGGCGCGGACCGCCGCGCGCCGCGCCGTCTCGAGAAACGCCTGCACGGCCGGACGCGCCGCGACCTCGGACGGCATCACGAGGTCGTAGCGCTCCTGTTGCAGCGGAATGAACTGCAGTCCGAACGCGCGCGCCGCGGCGCGCACGCCGACC
>DASQGM010000046.1:0-2895 GCA_035632615.1 bacterium
ACGGGGGATTCCCTCGAGGAGGAGACGCAATGGGTGAGAACGTCACGCGGAAGATCTTGAAGGCGCATCTCGCGGACGGCCAGATGGTCCCCGGCCAAGAGATCGGCATCAAGATCGATGAGATCGTGATCCAGGATATCACGGGGACCGCCGTGATGATGCACTTCGAGGCGATGCAGCTCCATCGGGTACGATGTAAGGTGGCGGCTGTTTACGGCGACCACAACGTGCTCCAGGTCAGCGAGGAGAACACCGAGGACCACGTGTACCTTGCGACCGCGGCCCGCAAGTACGGGATGTGGTGGGGGAAACCCGGCGCGGGGATCGGGCACCAGATCCACCAGGAGCACTTCGCGTGCCCCGGGGACACCGCGCTCGGGGCGGACAGCCACACCGTGCACGCCGGCGGGATGGGCCTGTACGCGATGGGCGCGGGCGGGCTGGACGTGGCCGTGGCAATGGGCGGCGGCCCGTACTACCTCGACATGCCGGCGGTCACGCGGGTGCACCTGACCGGCCAGCTTCCGCCGTGGTCGACCGCGAAGGACGTGATTCTCGAGATGCTGCGCCGGAACACCGCGAGCGGCGGGTACGGCAAGGTGTTCGAGTACGTCGGGCCAGGGGTCGCGACCCTCAACGTCCAGCAGCGGATCACCATCTGCAACATGGGCGCCGAGACGGGCGCGTCCACGTCGATCTTTCCGTCCGACGCGGTGACGCGCGAGTACATGAAGCGGATCGGACGCGAGAAGGACTGGCGCGAGGTGCTGCCCGACCCGGACGCGGCCTACGATGACTCGATCGAGATCGACCTCGGCAAGATCGGGCCGCTGGTCGCGCTTCCAAGCAACCCCGACAAGGTGGTGCCGGTGTCCGAGGCGGAGGGCGTCAAGATCGATCAGATCATGGTCGGGTCGTGCACCAACGGTTCCTACATGGACCTGCGCGCGCTCGCGGAGATGCTCAAAGGCAAGCGGGTGCATCCCGACATCACGTTCTTCGTCCATCCGAGCAGCCGGCTCGACGTCGAGGAGCTCGCGCGCGAGGGCCTGCTGACCGAGCTGATCGCCGCGGGCGTCAGCGTCGAGGCGGCGACCTGCGGCGCGTGCATCGGGGTCGGACACGTCCCGGCGAAGGGCATGAAGTCCCTGCGCGTCGCGAACCGGAACTTCAAGGGGCGGTCGGGGCAGAAGGACGACGAGGTGTACCTGAGCTCGACCGAGGTCGCCGCGGCCACCGCGGTCGCGGGGGTCATCTCCGATCCCCGGAAGCTCGGGATCGCCGCCCCCGGGCAGCACGAGCCGCGGCGCCTGTTGCAAGACAACACGAGCCTGGTGCCGCCCGCGCCGGAGGCGGAGGCGCCGAAGGTCGTGATCGTGAAAGGCGACAACATCAAGGGGATCCCGCTTAAGGGCCCGCTTGCCGACTCCCTGCGCGGGGAAGTGCTGATCAAGCTCGGGGACAACATCAGCACCGATCACATCATGCCCGCGGGTTCCCAGATCCTCCGGTACCGCTCCAACATCCCCAAGCTCGCCGAGTACGTGTTCAACCGCGTGGACCCGGAATTCCCGGCGCGGTCGAAGCAGAAGCCGGGGGGGCTGATCGTCGGCGGCCAGAACTACGGGCAGGGCAGCAGCCGCGAGCACGCGGCGATCGCGCCGATGTTCCTCGGGGTCACGGGTGTGATCGCGAAGGCGTTTGCCCGCATCCACCGCGCGAACCTGATCAACTGGGGCCTCGTGCCGATGACGTTCGCGGACCCCGCGGACCACGACAAGATCGACCAGGGCGACGTGCTCGAGATCCCGGACATCCGGAAGCAGGTGGACGGGGGCGCCGACCGGCTCACGGTCAAGAACGTGACGAAGAAGACGACCTTCCAGGTCGCGCTGACGTTGAACCGCCGGGAGCGCGATCACCTTCTCGCGGGCGGGCTGCTCGCGCACACGAAGTCGAACCCGGCTCACTGAAGGCGTGAGGCCGCGGAGCCGACGGGCGGTCTGCGGCCCCGGCCGTCGTCCCGCCGGTCTGCTCCGACGATGCCGCGGACGCGCGCCCAAGTGAGCCCCATGATCGTGCTCTCCACGGGTTCGCTCTTCACGTACGGCACCCTGCGCGCCGCCCGGCTGGCGGCGGCCGCAGGCTTCGACGGCCTCGAGTTGATGGTGGACGATCGGTGGGACACGCGCGATCCCGCGTACCTGTCCACGCTTGCACGCGACGTTCCGCTGCCGATCGTGGCCGTGCACGCGCCGTCGCGGCCGGGGCTCATGGGATGGGGTGGAGATGAGGTGGAGCGCGCCCGGCGCTCCGTGGAGCTCGCGCTGGCCGTCGGGGCCCGGACCGTCGTGGTGCATCCCCCGATTCGCTATCGCTGGCTCGCGATCCGGCGTCCCCCGTTCTTCTCCATCTCCGTGCTGACGCCGTTCCCCCGGCGGTCGCGGTACCATGCCTGGCTTGAGGACGAGCTTCCCGCGTACCAGGCGAAGACGGGCGTGACGATCGCGGTGGAAAACATGCCGCGCCACCCGGTCGCCGGTTCGTGGTCGGTCAATCTGTTCGATCTGGCCCACCTGCGCGACCTCCGGCGGTTTCCCGCGGTCGCGTTCGACACGACGCACATCGGCACTTGGAACGCCGACCTCCTGGTCGCGTACGAGAGCGTCGCCGACCGCGTGGCCCACGTGCACCTGTCCGACTACAACGGCGAGCAGCACCGGCTCCCGGGCGAGCGCCGGCTCCCGCTCGGCCCGTTCCTGACCGCGCTGCGCGGGCGTGGGTTCCGCGGCGCCGTCGCGGTGGAGCTCGTGCCCGAGGCGCTCGGCGCCGGGAACGACGACGTCGTCGCGGAGCGCCTGGAGCGGGCCCTCCGGTTTTGCCGGGAGAACTTCC
>DASQGM010000047.1:0-4150 GCA_035632615.1 bacterium
GATGCGGGCCCGCTGCTGAGGCATCAGCGTCAACCGGCGGAGATCGCCCAACGCGGTGTCAACCGCCTCGGTGCCCTCGGTGTAACCTTGCAGGAAGCCGCGATTCCCGGAGAGGAGATAGCCGCGCTCCCCAGTCTCTGCGTCCACCACCGCCTTCATGACTTGGTTGGCCGCGTCGATGATCTGGTTCACGTACGCGACGCGCGCGCCGGCCGCCGCGCTGACGCCGAGTGCTCGATAGACCACGGCCGTACCCGCCACCGCCAGCAGGACGCAGACGAGGCACGCCGCCGCCACCTTTGTTCTAAGGGATAGCCCGCGCAGCCGTCTGGACACGCCGCCTCCCGGCTCCACTGTGGGCCGCGACCGAGGTACCCGGCCGTTCTTACACGATGCCCACTTGCACGCGGGAGGACGACATGCGCCGCCGCGAACCGCGGCGGCGGCGACCGTTACGGAGGTCCGTCGGCGGTCGGCGCCACCTTGAGCGCCGCGGGCGGTCCGTCCAGTCGTTGCTGGAGTTGCTCGGCGCGGGTACGCCACGACTCCAGCTCGGCCCGGACGCCGTCGGCCCGGACGTAGGCGCAGGCGGCGATCGCCGCGGGGCCCAGACGGGCGATAATGCCCACCTCGTCGGGGTCCAGGTCCGCGCCCCACGTATGCCCGCCGTACAGCACGAACCCGTACAGCTCGTCTCGGAGCGGGATCGGCAGCGCGAGAGCCGGCGCGGCGGTCCCGTGCGGGACGTCCGTACGATCCCAGTTGATCGCGGCGATGCGCGCGGGGGACCGCATGGTGTGGAGATAGCGCACGAGACGGTCCCCCGCGTCCAGCATGCGCGTGTCGCCGTCACGCCACCCCACCGCGGCGGTGCGGACGAACCGGCCGGCCTCGTCGGCGCGGAAGAACGCGGCGGAGGCTAGCCCCAACGCCTCGCGCGGCGCATCCACGAGCACGCGGTCTACGTCTTGCGGGTATTGGCCCCGCGGCAGCGACTCCGCGATCTCCCCAATCCGCTGCTCGGCGAGACGGCGCGCGCGGAAGAACGCCCCCTCGAAGAACCGCTCCACGATCTTCTCCAATCGCTTGAGCGAGACGCCGAACGCCACGGCCGCCACCAAGTCGATCTGGCCCGGCCACGCCCCACTCCGCGAGGCTCCTGCCGAACAGCCAGTCGATGAACGTGAAGAACGCCAGGAGGGCCGCGGTGAGGACGCCGAGGACCGCGGCCCGGCTGACGGAAGTGCACGTCGATGACGCGGTGGCGCACAACGGCGTAGCCGATCGCCAGCGGCCCGGCGACCGTGCACAGGTCGAGCGCGGCCAGCAGCCAGCTGGGCGGCGCGCCGGGAACGAGCGACGAGGACAGCAGCACCACGTACACCCACGTGGCGGTCCGCCCAAGCACCACGCCCATGATGACCCACTTGATTCGCTGACGGTCCGTGAGCGTCGCGGAACGATACGTGGAAACGAGCGCCCAGATCGAGACGGCATAGGTGGCGCCGAGCAGCACGTAGCCGACGCGCTGCACCGTCTCCGCCGGGGCACCCAGCAGCTTCACGGCTACGTCCATGTACACGATCATGGCGGCAAACACGACCCAGAGCGGACGCACGAACCGCTGCACCGCGCCCCAGGCCCCCCGCGCCTCCTCGTACGGGAACCGGAGCGCGAATGCCAGCACCCCGGCAAAGGTCGCGGCGATCAGGAGGTCGTTTGCGAGCTCCAGCCCCAGGTAGACCCGAGCGGGGAGAAAGGAGTAGACCGGCAGCCCGTCACCCGCGACCACGGGGGACAGGCAGTACAGGAACAACGCCCAGGTCATCGGGCTCGGCCGGAGGAACAACAGCGTCGCGCCGGTCGCCACGATGACCACCGACCACAGGATCCGGAGCGTGAGCAACACGGCGTCCGCGCGAGAGAGCGGCGCCCGCTCGGCGGCCAACGTCACCGCGCGCTCCTGCCCGTTGCGCACCACGTGCACGGTGACGCGTTGTCCCGGCCGGGGGTGCCGGCCGAACGGCACCGCATATCGCTCCTCCAGGGGCACGGCACGGACGTCGATCCGGTCGCCGGGCGCGATGCCGGCGGCCGCGGGTCCCGACCCGGCGCCGCGAACGACGTTGTCGTAGTCGAGGTCCAGCCCGAGCGTCGCCGGGGGCGCCCACACATGGATGATCGCGGGGACGGTGACCGCCAGGGTCCAGAGCGTGAGAACTCCGACCACGGCCCGGCCGGCCGTGGACAACCGTGACCGGCCGGGCGGTATGGTCACCGCGACGCCCCGAAACCGGCCGTCGACCCGGCACTCGAACGCCGAGGAGGTCGAACGGCGGCGGGCACGGACGTGGTCACACGATGCGCCGCGCGTCCCACCCACCGGTCTCCTGGCGAACCATCATCGCCGCCGTGCCCATCCACCGGGGCGGCGTCTGCCCCAAGGGGCGCCCGCGCGCTCCGTCGAACTGCCCTCGACGGCGTCGCAAGATCGTGCGCGCGACGCGCGGGAGGATCGTCATGCCGCAACCGCTCGTGATCGTCACCGGGGCGAGCTCGGGAATCGGCAAAGCTGTGGCGATAGCGTTTGGACGCGAAGATCATCCGCTCCTGCTGCTGTCCCGCCGGATCACCCCGCTGCCGGAGCTGCCGTCGGACAGGGTCATCTACGCGCAGGTGGATGTCACCGACTACGTCGCCCTCGACGGTGCCGTGCGAAACGCAGAGGCCCGCTACGGCACCACGGGCTGCCTCGTCAATAACGCCGGCGTCGCGGACGGCCGCGCGTTCACCGAGGTCGACCCCGAGAGCTATTCGCGGGAGATCGACGTGAACCTCAAAGGCGTGCTGAACGGCACCAAGGCCGTCTTGAAGGGGATGCTCGCCCAGCGGGCCGGGACGATCATCAACATCAGCTCGATCAGCGACCGCAAAGTCGGTCCCGCCGCCGTCGCCTACGCCGCGTCGAAGCACGCAGTTCGGGCGCTCACCGAATCGCTCCGCCAGAGCGCGGCGAAAACGGGAGTCCGATTCATCAACATCGCGCCGGGATATGTCCGAACGAACATCCACGCCCACATGGGCATCAGCTTCGCGCAGTATCAAGAACGGCTCGGCCACCCCGACTTCATGACGGCCGAGCAACTGGCGGAGATCATCCTCTTCTGCTGGAAGCAGCCGCCGACGATCTGCATCCGCGACTTGGTGGTCGCGCCGACGAATTCCACGGTCTAGCGTCACCGTCCGGTCCCACGGTCCGTCGTCCACGATCCCCTGCGCGCCGCGCGCCCGCACGCCGCCGCGCACGGTCCGTCCCCATCCCAGGCCGGTCGCGACGGTGCCTTACGCCAGGTATCGGCTCGCCCGCGAGCCCCGCGGCCGGGAAACTCGTCGTTGACGTATTCCTGGCGCTAGGCTAGAATGAACGCGTGGCGACCAAGAAGAGGCTTCCCGCAGCGGTAGCCCTTGGCCGAAGAGGTGGTAAAGCGAGGGCGGCTCGGTTGTCCCCCAAGCGGTTGACGGAGATCGGCAAAAAGGGGGCACGGGCGCGCTGGGCCAAGGCGAGGAAGGTGCGGAAGCCGTAGGGCTGCACGCGGGCTTCGTGAGGCCTTGAGCCATGGGGATCCACGCCGAGGGGGCCGCGCGCGTGCGGTGCCGCTCCGGTGAGAAGCCTCACGAGGCCTTGAGAGGCGGGGGGAAGATGCCCGACAACGCTCATTGGTCGGGATCGGAGCGACGCACCATCACCACCGCGGAAGGCCTCGCTCGGCGCGTTGCCTTTGAAGACTCTTGTGAACTGCTCCGGGTGCTGCGGCTGTCGTCGCCGGCGATGGGCTATTATAAGCAGCGCGCCCGAGAAACCGGGCTCCTGCCGCACGAGTACATGCTCCAGGTCGTGGAGAACGAAGCCCGGCGGTCGTCGGCCGGCAGCGCCTGACGGCGGTCATGGTTCGCCCGCCCTCCCCTTCGCAGCCGTTCCGCAGCGCCGAGTGGAAAAACATCGGCAAGTATTTCCTCAGGCTCTTGGTCGTCAGTTACCTCCTCATGAAGCTCATCGTCTATCTCACCCGCGTCCTCGCCGACTATTTCATGTACCACGTGTGGAGGTTTTTCTAAGCCCCGCCGCATCGCGGCTGCGCACCGGCCCGCC
>DASQGM010000048.1:0-20371 GCA_035632615.1 bacterium
GGTGGGCGGGGGCCGCCTGCGCCGTCCCCGCCCGCGGGCCCGTCCCATGGGCGGGTGACTCGAGGCGCGACCCGCGCCGGTACCGGTGCGGGTGCGAGGAGGCGGAATGAAGATCACCAAGGTCGAGGCGATACCGCTCCGGATCCCGGAGCTGGACTGGACGCGCGCGGACGGCATCCAGGACGACGTGATCGTGCGCGTCCACACCGACGCGGGGATCACCGGGGTCGGGGAGGCGGATTCGTCGCCCCACGTCGTCAAGGCGCTGGTGGACGCGCCCGAGTCGTGGATGCGGTCTCGCGGACTGGCCGGGATGCTCGTCGGTGAAGACCCGCTCCACACGGAACGGCTGTGGGACAAGATGTACGAGGGCACGCTCTGGATGGGGCGCGGCGGCGTGGTGGTCGAGGCGATCGCCGCGGTCGACCTGGCGTTGTGGGACATCAAGGGAAAGGCGCTCGGCCTGCCGGTGCACACACTGCTCGGCGGGGCGCGCCGCGACATGGTCCCGGTCTACGCCAGCATGCTGTTCGAGCGGGACCGCGGCCTCATGCGCGACACCGCGCAGCGGTACATCGCCCAGGGCTACCGGGCCGTGAAATTCGGGTGGGGTCCGATGGGACCTGACTTCGCGACCGATGTTCAGCTGGTGCGCGAGGCCCGCGCGGCGATCGGCGACGCGGCGCTCCTCATCGACGCGGGTGCGCCGTGGACGTTGCGGGAGGCGGTCCGCCGCCTCGACGCGTTTCAGGAGTACTCGCCGTTCTGGCTGGAGGAGGCGCTGGCCAGCGACGACCTCTCGGGGTGGGCGCGTCTCACCGCGGCGTCCCGCGGCACGAGGATCGCGACCGGGGAGCAGGAGACGCTCGCGGGCGCGTTCCGGGATCTGCTCGAGATCGGCCACGTTGACGTGATCCAGCCCGACCTGGCCCGGGCTGGCGGGTTGACCCAGGGGCGGCGGATCGCCGATCTCGCCGCGGCGCACCACGCGCTTCTCGTGCCGCACGCATGGAAATCCGGGATCCTGGTCGCCGCGTCGATGCACTTCGCCGCGACGCTCCCGGAGGTGCCGTTCGTCGAGTACACGGTCGCCGAGTCCCCGCTGCGCCGGGACCTCGTGCGCAGCGATGTCGAGGTGACGAACGGGATTGCCCGGATCCCCCAAGGGCCGGGGCTCGGCGTCGAGCTGAACGAGGAGATCGTGGAGCGCTACCGCGTCGACAAATAGAGCGGCGCGAGACGGCGGGGCGGCGGGACGAGGGAGGCTGACCGTGGAAATCCGGGAGACCGTTCCCCATCTGTTCCTGGACTTCATGCAGATGCGGGAGTTCGCGAAGGACCCGCTGGTGTTCGTCGGCGGCGAAGGCGTTAGGTTGACGGACACCGCCGGCCGCACTTACATCGACGGGCTGTCGGGCGTGTTCGTGATGAGCCTGGGGCACGGCAACCTGCCGGTGATCGAGGCGATGACGGCGCAGGCGCAGCAGCTGGCGTTCGCGCCGCCGCTCCACAGCACGAGCCTGCCGGCCCTCAAGCTGACCGAGTTGCTCCTCCGGATCGCGCCCGAGGGCGTGGGCGCGGTCAAGCTGCTCAGCGGAGGGTCCGAGGCCACCGAGGCGGCGATGAAGCTAGCGCGCCAGTACCACCAGCAGACCGGGCACCCGCGCAAGTACAAGATCATCGGGCGCTACGGCGGCTACCATGGCGCGACGATGGGGGCGCTGTCGGCCGGCGGCGGACGGGACCGAAAGTCTCCGTACGAGCCGCTCGGGGTGGGGTTCCTCCACGTCCACCCGCCGTACTGCTACCGCTGCCCGTTCGATCAGACCTACCCCGGGTGCGGCCGCACGTGCGTGACGCTGATCGAGCGCACGATCGAGGCGGAGGATCCGGAGACGGTCGCGGCGGTGATCGTGGAGCCGATCTCGCTCTCCTCCGCGGGGTTCATCGTGCCGCCGCCCGACTACCTGCCGCGCCTGCGCGACGCGTGCACCCGTCACAACGTCGTGTTGATCTATGATGAGATCATCACCGGCTTTGGGCGGCTCGGCACGATGTTCGCGTCCCAGCACTATCAGGCGCCACCGGACATCACGTGCTGCGGCAAGGGCATGAGCGGCGGGTACGCGCCGCTGTCGGCGATCCTGATCCGCGACCGCGTCGCGGACGCCTTCTACGGCGAGGCCGGCGAGCGCCGCGAGTTCCATCACGGGCACACGTTCGGCGGGAACCCCGTGGCTTGCGCGGCCGGGGTGGCCGCGGTCACGCAGCTGATCGACCGGGACATCGTCGGTAACGCCAAGCGCCAGGGGGATCACCTCCGGCAGCGCCTGCTGGGCCTCGCCGAGCGACACCGCATCATCGGGGACGTGCGCGGTGCGGGCCTGCTGCAAGGAGTGGAGCTGGTGGCTGATCGGAAGACCGCCGCGAGGTTCCCTGCGGGCACCCGCCCGGCGAAGATCGTCGAGCGCGCCTGCCGCGAGCGCGGTCTGCTGCTCCGCTGCGGCGACGAGTTTGCGGTGCTGGCGCCTCCGCTCGTGACGACGGCGCGCGACATCGACGAAATGTGCGACATTCTCGGCGACAGTATCGCCGTAGCCCAGGAGGCGCTTCGATGACGAAAGGACAGTTCCGCGTGGGGGTCGGCCGCGCGACCATCACCCCGCCGCTCACGGTGCCCCACGCGGGGTGGGGCGCGCAGACCCACGTGTACGCCGACGGGATCGAGACCGACCTGTGGGCGACCGTGCTACTCCTGGACGACGGGACCGAGCGCGCGGCGATCGTCGATTTGGACCTGGTGGTCATCAATCAGCAGGAGACGGAAGCGATCGCCGCCGCGGTCGCCGGGGTGGTCGGGATCCGCCCGGCGCAGGTCCGGGTATCGGTCACCCACAATCACACCGGACCGCCGCCGAGCCGGTGGGACTGGCTGGACGGCACCGACGCGCTCAGACGCTACTACGAGTCGCTTCCCGAGTTCGCGGCCGGGGCGGCCCGCATGGCGCTGGTGGGGCTGCGCCCGGCGCGCGTCGGGGTGGGAACCGGGGAGAGCCGCGTCGCGGTCAACCGCCGCGAGACCGCCCCGGACGGGCGGACCGTCGCCGGGGTGAACCTCGCCGGGGTGATCGATCCAGAGGTGTTTGTCCTGCGGATCGACACCACGGAGCGGGAGCCGCTCGCCGTCCTCGTCGGCTACACGATGCACCCCACGACCGCGGGGCCGACGTTCCGGCGCATCACCGCGGACTGGCCCGGCCACATGAAGCGCACGGTGGAACGGCTGACCGGGGCCACGTGCCTGTTCGCGCAGGGCGCGACCGGCAACATCGGCCCCGGGGTCGACAGCTACACCGACGACGCCGGCGCGATCCGCCGGTTGGGCACGCTCGTGGGGTACGAGGCCGCCCGCGTGCACCTGGAAATGCGGGTGCCGGCCGTGGAGCCCGTCCACGAGCGCGTGTGGGAGTCCCGGGCGCCGCTCGGCAAGTGGACCACCCGCCCGATCGCCGTCCCCGAGCCGATCGTGCGGAGCCGGGTGGCGACGCTCAAGCTTCCGCTTCGGCCGCAGCCGCCCGTCGCCGAGACCGAGGCCAAGTTGGCCGCGGCCCAGCGGAAACTGCGGGAACTGGTCGATCGAGGCGCGCCGCCGGCGGAGATCGAGGCCGCCACGTTCGCGACCAAGCGCGCCAACATGACCCTGACGCGGGCGCGCACGTACGGCGGCCGGAGCGAGGACGCCGTGGAGCTGCACCAGCTTCGGATCGGTCCCGCCGTGCTCGCCGCGATCTCCTGCGAGCCGTTCGCTGAGATCGCGCTCGCGATCAAGGCGCGGTCGCCGTTTCCGCACACGTGGTTCGGCGGGTACGTCGGCGGGTGGGGAGGCTACATCCCGATCGCGGAAGAGTACCCGCGCGGGGGGTACGAGGTGGAGACCTCGCCGTTCACCCCCGAGGCGGCGGCACGTGTGGTCGACGGCACGCTCGCCGCCTTGCAGGAGTTCCACAGGGCGACCGAGGGTTCGGAGCAGACGAAGCGGTAGTCAAATCCGTGGACGGTGCGGTGTCGGGGACGACGATTCCGCGCGCCACCACAGGGAGCGAGGGGGACGCCACGATGGATGAGCGCAGGCACGTGATCGATTCGATCCTCGAGTTGCGGGAGCGGGGTGGACGCCTGACCCGCAGGGAGCTGATGCGCGCCGGGCTGGCCGCGGGAAGCGGTGTGGCCGCGGCCCGACTGCTGCAGGGCTGGCCGGGTCCGCTCGGGACCGCCGCGGCCGCGTCACCGGCGCCCAAGCGCGGCGGCACCGTGACGTGGGGGATGACCTCCGACCCGGTGGCCCTCGTGCCGTTCGGCGGGATCAGCGGGTCCGCGTTCGAAGTCACGTCGCTCATCTACGAGTCGCTGCTCGCCTGGGACCGCTCGCTGAAGGTCATCCCGGCGCTGGCCGCATCCTGGCAGATCCCCGACGACAAGACGTACGTCTTCAAGCTGCGACCCGGCGTGAAGTTCCACAGCGGGAAGACGCTGGACGCCGACGACGTCAAGTACTCGCTTGACCTGCAAAAGGCGCCGCCGCCGCCGGGCGTGATCCAGAGTTTCTACCCGAAGATCGCGGGCGTCGAGGTGGTGGATCCGATGACGGTGCGGGTGCACATGGTCGAGCCCGACGCGACCGTCCTCGGCTATCTCGCGTGGGGCCGGTACTCCTGGATCATCCCGAAGGGGCTCTACGATCGGGCGGACCTGCGCACCCACGCCGACGGCACCGGGCCGTTCAAGTTGGTGGAGTACATCCCGAACGATCATACGACGCTGACCCGCCACACCGGATACTGGAACCCGCAGCTGCCGTGGCTTGACGGCATCACGATGAAGGTCCTGCAGGACGAACAGGCGCGTGTCGCGGGGCTCCGGTCCGGCGCGATCGACGGCTCCACCGTCACCACCGATTCGGCCAGGCTTCTCGCGAAGGACCCGTCGCTGACGGTGCTCAAGGGACTGACCGCGGTCTTCAGAGAGGTGGAGATGACGATCCACGGTGACGGGAAGCCCTGGAACAACGTGAAGGTCCGGCAGGCCATCAACGCGGCGATCAACCGGCAGGAGATCATCGACAAGGTGTACGGCGGCGACGCGTTCTTCTCGAGCAAGATCCCGCCGGGGTACGGCAACTGGCCGATTCCAGACAGCGCGCTCAAGTCGACCTACGAGAAGTACGACCTGGCGAAGGCCAAGCAGTTGATGGCGGACGCCGGCATGCCGAACGGGTTCGCGGTGACGCTCCAGTCGATCGCGCATCCCGAGGACTACACGCAGGTGGCCGAGGTCCTGAAGGAGCAGCTGCGCCAGATCAACATCAACGTCACCGTCCAGCCGCTCGAAATCGGTACGTTCGCCACGAACAACGGCGCCGGTTCGTTCGAGTGGCAGTCCACCGGACGGGGCATGCGCGGGGACCCCAGCGGGTTCATCGCCGACTTCGATCCGCAGAGCGCCCTCTACAAGGCGTGGTATGCGGGCGGTTACAAGAATCAGGAGCTGACGACCCTGTACTACCAGGCGTTGCACGAGCCACGCACCGTCAAGCGGCTGCCGCTGTACCGCCGGATGCAGGAGATCGTGTTGACGGAAGCGCCCGTGCTGCCGATCGTGAACCCGATGTACTATCAGGTCGTGCGCAAACGCCTGAACGGCATGTACGTGGCGTACGAAAATACGGAACGGGGACTGATTGGGGCGTGGCTCGCGTAAGCGCCGGGCGCGGTGCTCCGCCCGGGCCGGAACAGGCCCGGGCGGAGCGTCTGGACCCGCCTCGGCATCGATGCCGCCCGCGCGGGCGCGTCTAGGCTGAGACTCCGCGGATGGCTCGGTACATCGTCGGCCGTCTCCTGCTGCTCGTCCCGACGCTCGTCGGGATGTCCGTCCTGATTTTTGCGCTGGTGCGCCTCCTCCCCGGTGACGTCGTCGACGCGATGCTCACCGGCGACGTGGGGGCGAGCGCGAGCGCGAAGCATGCCGTCCGGCAGGCGCTCGGTCTCGCCGATCCGCTGCCCGTGCAGTACGTGAAGCTCGTCGGCGGCGTCCTCACCGGCCACTTGGGGAGCTCGCTCACGAGCGGCGAGCCGATCGCGCGGATCATGGCCCGCGCGGTCCCGATCACCGCGGAGCTGGCGGTGCTCGCCGTCGTGCTCGCGACCGCCGTCGGCATCCCGCTCGGAGTCCTCTCCGCGGTGCGCCGGAACTCGGTCTCCGATTTCGTCGCCCGGGTTGCCGGGCTGGCGGGGCTCTCGGTGCCGAACTTCTGGTTTGCGACGCTCGCGCTGCTCGTGGGGTCGCTCGTGTTCCACTGGATCCCGCCGGTGACGTGGATCCCGCCCTGGCAGAACCTGTGGGCCAATCTGGGGCAGATGATTATTCCCGCGATCGCGATCTCGGTGTACCTCATGGCGATCGTGATGCGGATGACGCGGGGGACGATGCTCGAGGTGCTCGGGCTGGACTACATCCGGACCGCGCGGGCGAAGGGGGCCTCCGCGCAGGCGGTCGTCTTCCGCCACGCGCTCCGCAACTCGCTGATTCCCGTGATCACCGTGATCGGGTTTCAGGTCGGCACGCTGATGGGCGGCGCGACCGTGGTCGAGGTCATCTTCGGGCTGCCGGGGATGGGCTACACCCTGGTGCAAGGCATCTTCGGGCGCGACTACCCGGTGATCGAGATCTCCGCGATGTTCCTGGCCGCCGTGTTCGTCTTCGTCAACCTCCTGGTCGACCTGCTCTACGGCGTCCTGGATCCCAGGATCGAGCAGGCGTGAGCACGACCCCGGCGGTCGAGATTCGCGGGAGGCCCCGCGGCGACGCGGCGCGGCGCCGCCGCTGGCTCGTGCCGCGCCGCGTGTGGCGCAATCCGATCGGTCTGATGGGCGCCGCGATCATCCTCGTGACGGTGCTGGTCGCGCTCCTGGGGCCGCTCGGGTGGCGCGTCGATTACGCGAGCGAGGCGTCGCACCGCCTCCTGCCGCCGGCGACGGTCCACCCGATGGGCACCGACCAGCTGGGCCGCGACGAGCTCGCGCGCGTGATCCACGGCGCGTGGGTGTCGCTCGAGGTGGGCATCGTGTCCGTGCTGATCGCGTTCGTGTTGGGGAGCACCACCGGGATCGCGGCGGGGTTCTACCGCGGCCGGACCGACGCGGTCCTCATGCGCATGATCGATGTCATGTTCGCCGTGCCCGGGCTTGTGCTCGCGATCCTGATCGCGGGGCTCCTCGGGCCGAGCCGCACCAACGCGATGATCGCGATCGGCATCGTCTACGCCCCGGCGTTCGGCCGTGTGGTGCGGGGGTCCGCGCTCAGCGTGATGAGCCTCCCCCACGTCGAGGCCGCCCGGAGCCTCGGGGCGTCCGATTTCCGGATCATCGCGCGCCACTTGGTCCCGAACCTGATCGCGCCGCTCATCATCCTGACCACGGTGTACCTGTCGACCGCGATCCTGACCGAGGCCGCGCTGAGCTTCCTCGGGCTGGGGACGCAGCCGCCCGAGCCGTCGTGGGGCAGCATGCTGAACGCCTCGCGGTCGTACATGGAACTGGCGCCGTGGCTCGCCGTGTTTCCCGGGATCGCGATCATGCTGGTCGTGCTCGGGTTCAACTTTCTCGGGGACGGGTTGCGCGATCTGCTCGATCCCCAGTTGCGCGAGGTGTAGCAGGCGATGAGCGATCTTCCCGTCACCAGCACGGTGGACTTCGACCGTCCCGGCAAACAGATCGGGCGGTTGCAGGTGCCGCGGTCGACCAACGAGAGCGGCTGGTCGAACCTGTTCATCCCCGCGATCTGCATCGCGAACGGCAAGGGCCCCACGGTCCTTGTGACCGGCGGCGTCCACGGGGACGAGCCGGAGGGGCAGGTCGCTGCGCTCAAGCTCGCGCGCGAGACCGGGCCCGAGGACGTCCGCGGGCGGCTCATCATCCTGCCGTGCATGTCGCCGGACGCCGCGCGCGCGTACTCGCGGCTGTGGCCGAGCGGCGCGAACCTCAACCGGAGCTTCCCGGGCTCCCCGGCCGGGACGCCCGATCAGCAGCTCGCCGACTACGTCACGCGCGTGCTGTTCCCGCTGGCGGACGCCGTGTGCGACATGCACAGCGGCGGGCGCTCGATGATGTGCCTGCCGTGGTCGGAGATGCACATGGTCGAGAACCGCCACCAGCGCAGGGCGATGGTCGACGCAATGCTCGCGTGGGGCACCGACTACCACTTCATCTACATCAACATCGCGGGCGGCGGGCTCCTGGTGGACGAGGCGGAGCGTCAAGGCAAGATCACGATCGGCACCGAGCTGGGCGGAGGCGGCCACGTGACGGCCGCGATCCACCGGCTGGCCGAGCGCGGCCTCCACAACTTCCTCCGGCACCTCGGCGTGCTCGCGGGGCCCGTCGAGACGCGCGCCTCGCGCGGGCTGTCCGAGGCCGTGATCCTCCGTGCGGTGGACGCCGACGACTACGTGCTCGCGCCCGAGAGCGGGCTGTTCGAGACGCTCGTGAGCCTCGGCCAGGAGGTGACGACCGGGGAGGTCGTCGGCCGGATGCACTTTCCCGAGCGGCCGGACCGAGCCCCCGTCGACGTGCAGGCCGGGAGCGCGGGGGCGGTGTGCTCGATCCGGGCGATCGCCACGACGCAGCAGGGCGACTGTTTGGTGGTGACGGGGCGCCGCTGTGGACGAGAGGAGCTGCTGTGATGAGAGGGCAGGGAGACCGATGGTGAGCACACTGCTTGCCGGCGCGGCGGAAGCCGACATCACGCCGCCCTACGGGCTGCCGCACGGGGCGTGGCGCCTGCGCACCGGTGTGTCCGTGGGCAGGCACGAGCCGCTCCTCGCCCAGGCGCTGGTGCTCGACGACGGCCGGCGGAAGGTGGCGCTGGTGACGTCCGACCTCGTGTTCGTGGGGCACGAGCTCGCGGGAGAGGTGCGGGGGCGCGTGCACGCGATGACCGGCATCCCGCCGGAGGCGGTGCTGCTCAACGCCTCCCACAACCACAGCGCGCCGAGCCTGACCCGGGGCAGCGGGGTGGCCGCACTGAGCCACCAGAGGGGGTTCGACGGGTACGAGCGCGTGCTGCGGGACCTGCTCGCCGGGGTGGTCTACGCCGCGCACTACCACCGGCGTCCCGCCCGCGCAGGCGGCGGGGCGACCCGCGCGCCCGGCCTGACCACGAATCGGGTGTTGCACGAGCAGCCGGTGGACGATACCGTTGCCGTGCTCAGGGTCGATGGGGAGGACGGCCGGCCGATCGCGGTGGTGGCGTCGTTCGCCTGCCATCCGATCTCAATGGCGGGCCACACGCTCTTGTGGAACGCGGAGTTTCCGGGGCCGTTTCGTGCGGCGGTGGAGAGCGCCTATCCCGGTGCCGTCGCGATGTTCGCCCAGGGATGCGCCGGCGACATCGGTCCGTGGAACTACTGGTTCGGGAACCCCGACGCGCTTCCGCAGACCTACGAACACCGGGACCGCCTAGGTGCGGCCCTGGCGGACCGGGTGCTCGGGCTGCTCCCGAGCATCGAGACCCGGCCGTCCCAGCCGGTCTCGGACCGCAGCCTGATGCTCGCGCTGAAACGCCGTCATCTGCCGTGGCCGCCGGAAGAGATTCTCGCGATGGACACGAAACTGGCCGCCACGCCCGAGCCGGAGTACCCGGAAGCGTGGTCGTCCGACCTCCACACGATGAACTCGGCTCAGCGTTTCCCGCTCCTGTACCAGAAAGGCGCGGTGACGATGTACAAGGAGATGCTTCGCCTGCAAGACGAGCCGATGAACGTCGAGGTGCAGGCGCTCGCGGTCGGGGACACCGCGATCGTCGGCAATCCGTTCGAGCTCTTTAACCGCTGCGGCCGGCGGATTCGCGAGCGCAGTCCGTTTGGGACCACGCTCGTGCTTGCCTACTGCAACGACTATCTCGGCTATCTGCCCGGCACCGAAGAGTTCGACCGGATTCCCGCGGTGCCGCTCGCGGAGATTCTCGACCAGGACCGCTACCGGTGGGCGTACGGGCTCACCAACACCAACCTCGCACGGGGAGAGGTGGACCGGGTGATCGAGGCCAGCGCCGAGGTCCTGCAGGCGGTCCGCGCGGGGCTCACGCGCCCCACGCGTTGATCACCCGGCGCATGATCACGCCCTGACGCTCGGCTCCGCACGGCAGGGGGGCAAGGCGCGGACACCTTGCCCCCCCGTCGAGCGCCTAGCTGGCGCGCGCGCTGCGCCGCTCGCCCGGCACCACGGAGACTTCACGGACCTCGCCCCCGCGGACGATGCGGAGTTGGACGGGGGACCCGATCTGGCCTTCACCGAGCAGGCCCCATAGGTCGTCGACCCGGCGCACCGGCTGCCCCCCGAGGGCCACGATGGTGTCACCGAACACCACCCCGCCCTGAGCGGCCGGTCCGTCCGGCTCGACCGAGAACACCAGCAGCCCGGTACGCTGGCCGAGTTGCTGCCGCAGCGCGGGCGGCAGCGGAACGGCATGGGTGGCGATTCCGAGGAAGCCGCGACGGATGCGGCCGTGCGCACGCAGGGCGTCGATCACCCGGCGCACCGTCGCGGATGGCACGGCGACGACGGCGCCGCGTACCAGGCCCGTTGTGTGGAGCCCCAGCACCCGACCCGACGTGTCCACGAGCGCGCCACCCGAGAACCCCGCGAGAGGGGTCGCGTCGGTCTCAATGTAACTGTCGACCTGGCCGCCGGCCGGCGTCCGCCATGGCCCGCCGAGTGCGCTCAGGATCCCGAGCGTCGCGCGGACCGTCCTCCCGGGTCGCCCGAGCGCCAGGACCACGTGGCCCACCTTCGCACCCTCGACCTCGCGCCAGGACGCGGCGACGAGCCCCGGCGCCTGGGTCTGCAGGAGCGCGATATCGGTGCTCGGATCGCGGCCGACGAGCACCGCCGGAACCGCCTCACCGACGGCCAGCCCCACCGTGATCCCCTCGTCGCGATGCACGGCATGGTCCGCGGTGACGACGAGGCCGTCGGATGACCACACGACCCCGCTGGCCGATCGCCGGCGCGCATCGATTCGGACGACGGACGGGCCGCCGGCCTCAACCGCGGCGGCCGCCAGATCGGAAAGCGTAGCACCGGTGTTGCTCATCAAGGATTCCTCCCTTGGGGTTGTGGGCCGCACCCGGCGCAAGCGCCCGGCCGGCCCAGACTGCTGTCGCCGTTGAGTCTACCGCGGCAGGGAGGCGGCCACATCCCCCGCTTGGGCGGGGGGCGGCCATCAAAACGGGCGGTGGGGACCCGGACATCCGGACAGGGAACTCAGAGCGTGAGCAAACCCAGCCGGAGCGCGCGCACGACCGCCTCCGTGCGGTTCTGCGTTCCGAGCTTGCCGAGGAGCGCGCGCACATGGAATCGCACCGTGTGCTCGCTGATGCCGAGCCGTTCGGCGATCTCTTTGTTCGCCAACCCCTCCCCGAGCAGCGACAGCACCTCGGACTCGCGCTCGCTGAGAGGCTCCACAGGCGGGAATGCGTGGTCGGCTCGCACCGCCGGCAAGAACGCTCCAAGCGACGGATGGATGGCGATCAACCCGTTCCCCACCGCCCGCGCGACGGCGACGAGGGTCTCCGGGGCCGCGTCTCGCGGCGCCAGACCCTTCGCGCCGGCCGCCAACGCGTCCGCGGCGTTGGTCCCGTCGGGCAGCAGCGCGACGGTCGGTTCGGCACGGTCGTGCGCTCCGGCCAAGCGCTCGAGCGCATCCTCGGGATCGCGCCCCAAGTCCCACAGCAGGACGTCGGGACGCGTGGCGTCGACGACCGTCCCGATGTCGTCGCTGCCGGCGGCCTGTCCCACGACGGTGTACCCTGGTTGATCGGCAAGCAGCGCCGACAGCCCGGCCCGCGCGAGCAGGTCATCCGCGACGACGAGAATCCGGAGCGTTGTGTTGGGGTTCATCATGGAGAAGCCCTCGCCCGCCTTGAACGGCAGGGAACCCGGGCGGATTCCCGGCGAAGCACGTGGCTTCGGGGCGGCCGCAAGATGGTATTAGGCCCGACGTCACGAACATCCCGCTGGCGCTTCTGAAGCAGATGTCAATGCACAGCGGGGGGATGATGACGATGAACACACGCGCCATCTGGGGAGCAGCCGTCGTGGTGGCGATGCTGGCGGCCCCGTTGTGGCAGGCGGGGCAGAGCCGGGCGGCGGCCGCCGTCAAGACGGCCGTGCGGGTTGGCATCGTCTACTCGGGAACGGGGCCGCTGGCCGGGTACGGGGCGCAGTACAAGGACGGATTCGAGGTGGGTCTCGCCTACGCGACCGGTGGGACCGGGACCGTCAACGGCCACAAGATCGATGTCGCGTGGAACGACGACGCCGGGGATCCCGCCAAGGCCGTGTCGGAGGCCAAAGACCTGATCGGTCAGGGGGTCAAGATCCTCGCGGGGCCGGTGAGTTCCGCGGTCGCGCTCCAGGTGGCTCCGCTCGCCGCCCAGAACAAGGTGTTGCTCATCTCCGGCCCGGCGGCCGCCGACGCGGTGACGGGGCTCAACCGATACACGTTTCGCTCGGGACGCCAGACCTACCAGGACATCCTGACGGCGAAGTCGTTCATCGGGGACGTCGGCGGCAAGAAGGTCGTCGTGTTTGCGCAGGACTACGCGTTCGGTCAGGCCAACGTCGCGGCGGTCCGGAGTGTGCTCGGCGCCGCGGGCGCCCAGGTCAGCCAGATCCTGGTCCCGCTCAACGCCAACGACTTCACGCCGTTTGCACTGCAGGTCAAGCAGGCCAAACCGGATCTGCTCTTCGTGGCGTGGGCCGGGAACACGGCTCCCGCGATGTGGCAGGCGCTCGACCAGCAGGGCGTTTTTTCGGTGACGACCGTCGTGACCGGGCTCGACCAGCGGTCGACGTACGCGACCTTTGGCCCGGTGGCCTCCAAGATCAGCTTCCTCTCGCACTACGTCTATCAGGCGTCGCGCAACAAGGCGAACGCCTACCTCGTTGACGCGCTGAAGAAGCGCGGCGCGGTGCCGGATCTCTTCGACCCGGACGGGTTCGTGGCCGCGCAGATGATCGCCCACGCGGTGCAGACCGCGGACGGGGACGACGTGGAGGCGATGATCAAGGCGCTGGAAAACTGGACGTTCTTGGCCCCGAAGGGCCAGCAGCTGATTCGCGCCGCGGATCACGCGATGCTGCAGCCGATGTTTCAGGTCAAGCTGGTGAGCGCCGGCGGCGGATACGAGCCGCAGCTCGTGAAGAACCTCGCGCTTCAGACGGTGGTGCCCCCGGTCACGCCGTTCAAGCCCTGATCGGCGTGGCGACGTCCCGGTGGCGGCTCGGCTCAGACCCGACGTCCCCGGCGACTGAGGGGCGGTCGTGACTGCGGCCTCGTTCGCGCTGCGGATCGACCGGTTGAGCTTTCACATCGGCGGCGTCGTCATCGTGGACGAGGTCTCTCTCGACATCCGGCGGGGCGAGTTCGTCTCGGTGATCGGCCCGAACGGCGCCGGCAAGACCTCGCTGTTCAACCTTCTGTCGGGGCTGTACCGCGCGACCGGCGGCCGCATCGAGCTGGACGGTCGCGAGATGACGGACGCGCCTCCGGCCCGCCGGGCCCAGGCCGGGCTCGGACGCAGCTTCCAGATATCCAGCATCTTTCCCGCGCTGACCGCGCTCGAGAACGTGCGCCTGGCGATTCAGATGCGCTCCGCAGGCGGCCACCCGTTCGGGGGGCCCCGGGCGGATCCCGCGGAGATCGCGCGGGCGCGGGAGGCGCTCGCGCGCGTCGGCCTGGAACGACGCGGCGCCGACCGGGCCGGCACCTTGAGTCACGCCGACCGGCGCAAGGTGGAGCTCGCGATGCTTGTGGCCGCCGAGTTCGGCGTGGTGCTGCTCGACGAGCCCACCGCCGGCGTGAGCGTGGAGGACATCCCCCTGCTGCTTCGCGTCATCCGATTCCTCCACCGCGAGCAGGGGAGGACCGTGCTCATGGTCGAGCACCGGATGGACGTGGTCGGCGAGCTCTCCGACCGGATCGCGGTCATGCACCACGGGCGTCTCCTGACGTGCGCGTCTCCCGGCGAGGTCATCGCCGACCCGGCGGTGCAGGAAGCTTATCTGGGGGACGCCCTGTGACGCCGCTCCTTGAGGTGCACGATCTCCACGTCGTGCTGGCCGGATCGCACATCCTGCGGGGCGTCGATGTGGCCGTGCCGGAAGGCGGCGTGACCGCACTGCTCGGCCGCAACGGGGCCGGCAAGACCACGACCCTCCGGGCGATCCTGGGGCTCGTTCCACGCGCCGGACGGGTGCGGCTCGCCGGTCGCGACGTGAGCCGTACCTCGACGCATGCGCTGGTGCAGCAGGGGATCGGTTACGTCCCCGAGGGGCGCGACGTGTTCGCGGGGCTCACGGTGGCGGAAAACCTGCGGCTCGCGGAGCGGACGGCCGACCCGCGTTACGACCAGGTGTATGAGATCTTCCCGGAGCTCCGCGCGCGCGCGGCGCAACGCGCCGGCACGCTCTCGGGCGGGCAGCAGCAGATGGTCGCGATCGCCCGCGCGCTGCTCAACCCGAACCGGATCTTGCTGGTGGACGAGCCGACCAAGGGACTGGCGCCCCGGGTGGTCGCCCGGGTGATCGAGATTCTGGCCGCGGTGTCGCGTGAGGTCACGGTCTTGCTGGTGGAGCAGAACCTCGCTGCGGCGAAGGGGCTGGCGCGACATGCGATCGTGCTCGACCAGGGGACGACCGTGTACGCCGGCGGCTTCGCCGAGTTCGTGGGCGCCCGCGAGCGGGTGCACCGCCATCTCGGCGTCGCCCTGGCCCCGGCGGGGCCATGAGCACGGTCGTGCTCCTCGGGGTCACGGGTCTGGGGTTGGGCGCCCTCTACTTCTTGATGGCGTCGGGACTGTCGCTCACCTACGGCCTGCTGCGCGTGCTCAACTTCGCCCACGGCGTTTTTCTGACGGCCGGCGCATACACGGCGTGGCTGATCGTGTCGCGCGTGGGCGGAAACGGGCCGGCGCGCTTCGCGGCGGCGCTGCTCGGCGCGCTCGTGGTCGGCGCCGCGATCGCCGCGGCGGTCGAGGTGGCCCTGATTCGTCCGCTGTATCGCCGGCACATCGAGCAGGTGCTCGCCACGGTCGGCGTGGCCCTCGCGCTCGGCGCGCTCGCGCAGGGGATCTTCGGCGCGGACCCGCGGCCGTTTCCGGTGCCGCCCTGGATGCAGGGGGTTACGCCGGTGTTGGGTGCCGCGGTGCCGAACAGCCGGCTCGTGACCATCGCCGCGGGAGCGGCGGTCCTCGGGGCCCTGGGCGCGTTCCTGCGGTGGACCCGCTGGGGGCTGATCGTGCGGGCCGGGGTCGAGAACCGGGAGATGGTGCAGGCGCTCGGCATCGACGTGCAGCGCGCGTTCACGCTGGTGTTTGCCCTCGGCGGCGTGGCGGCCGCGCTCGGTGGGGTGCTGAGCGACGGCTACTTCGGGACCGTCGACCCCGCGCGCGGGACCGCGATGCTCATCTACGCGTTCGTCGTGGTCGTGATCGGCGGCCTCGGGTCCATCGCCGGTTCGGCGATCGCGGCGGTGCTGGTCGGGCTCATCCAGCAGTTCGCGAACTACTACGGCTCGGTGTGGTGGAGCTTCCCGTCCAGCGGAGACCTCGCCGTCGTGCTGCTGCTCGTCGCGGTGCTGCTCGTCCGCCCGCGAGGGCTCGCCGGAGGAGCCTGAGATGAGACGCGGCGCGGGCCTCGCGGGGCTCCTCGTCGCGCTCGCGGCCGTGCCGTTCGTCCCGGCCCGGGCGCCCGGGATCCTCCCCGCGCCGCTCAACGCGCCGGGGACGCTCCAGTTGCTGGCCCTGTGCCTCGTGTTCGGCGGGGTGGCCCTGAGCTACGCTCTGCTCTTCGGCTACACAGGGCTGCTCTCGTTCGGGCACGCGCTGTTTTTCGCGACCGGCGCCTACACGGTGGACATCGCGCTCTCCCGGTGGCAGTGGCCGCTCCTCCCGGCGCTCGCGGTCACCGCGGTCGTGAGCCTGATCCTGCCGCTGATCCTCGGGGCGGTGGCCCTGCGCGTCAGCGGGATCGCGTTCGCGATGGTGACGCTAGCGTTCGCGCAGGCCGGGTCCATCCTCGCGTTCAGCAACCCCGGACGGTTGACCGGCGGGGAGGAGGGCCTCGGGCTCGTCGTGGACCGGCTTCCGGCGCAGCTCGTCGGCGTGGTCAACACCCGGTACCTGTACTGGATCGCGCTCGGCTATCTGGTCGTCGCATGTCTCGTGAGCTGGCGAGCCGTGACGTCGCGGTCGGGCCGGATCTGGCCGGCGATCCGCGAGAACGAGCTGCGGGTGGAAGTGCTGGGCGTCACCCCGTACGGCTACAAGCTGCTGGCCTTCGTGATCGGCTGCTTCCTCGCCTCACTGGGCGGCGTCGTGTACGTGCTGCTCGCCGGTGGCGCGTCGCCGGGCATCACCACCGCCAATCTCAGTCTGGCCCTGCTGCTAATGGTGGTGCTCGGCGGGACCGGGAGCCTCTGGGGCGCGGTGCTCGGCGGCGTCCTCTACGAGTATCTCGACTTCCGGCTGGTGGCGCTCGCCGGATCGCCCGGGATCCACGCGCTGCCCCGGTGGCTCAGCGTGCCGCTCGGGGAGCCGTTGTTCATCCTGGGGATGCTCTTCATCCTCCTCGTGCTGTTCTTCCCTGGAGGGATTGCGGGCGTCCCCGACCGCTACCGGTTCGCGCGCGCGCCGAAGAGGCGCTTGCTCCAGGGCGAGGAAGGGACGTCATGAGCGTGGACGCGACGGCGCAGGAGCTCGATCTCGAGGTCGGCGGCGGCCGGCTGCACGCGTTGCGGCGCGGCCCCGTGTCCGGCGAAGCGGTGTTGTGCCTCCCCGGGCTCACCGCAAACGCGCGCAGTTTCGACCTGATCGGCGACCGCCTCGCCGCCGAGGGGTTCCGCCCCGTGGCCTTGGACCTGCGCGGGCGTGGGCGGAGCGATCTCACTGGGCCGGGCACGTACGGCTGGCCCGCCCATGCCCGTGACGTGCTCGACGCTGCGGACCGTCTGGGCGCCGCGCAGTTCGCGGTCGTGGGCTGGTCGATGGGCGCGTTCGTGGCGATGCAGGCGGCGGCGCTCGCGCCCGGGCGTATCACGCGCGCGGTGCTCGTCGACGCGTGCGGCCAGCCCCCGGCCGACGCGATCCCGCTCATTCAGCGGGCGGTCGACCGGTTGGGGGTCGTGCACCCGTCCGTGGAACGCTATCTGGAACTGCTGCGCGGCCTCGGGACGATCGCGCCCTGGCATCCGCTCTGGGACGCATACTTTAGGTACGAGCTGGTGGAGACGGGGGGCGGTGTCCGGGCCAGGACCAGCCGCGAGGCCGTGCTCGAGGACCTGGCCTACGGGGAGCGGCACGATCCCCGCGCGCTGTGGCCCGCGCTCACGATGCCGGTGTTGCTGCTCCTGGCGTTGCGACCGCTCATCCAGGGCGGTCCCGGGATCGTCGCCGCGGAGGACCGCGAGCGGTTCGTTCGGGAGGTGCCCGGGGCCGCCGTGGTGGCGGTCGACGCCAATCACTACGGCATCGCGACCCATCCCGCGACGCCGGAAGCGATCGCGGCGTTCCTGAGGGGACGTTCGATGTGAGGAGGCGACGTGATGGACCGGAGCCTGCTCGTGGCGATCGGCGGGAACGCGCTCATCCGGGACGGTCAGCGCGGCACGATCGCCGAACAGGCGGAGAACGCGCGTGACACGGCGCGTCCCATCGCGACGCTCGTCGCCGAGGGCTGGCGGGTCGTGGTCACGCACGGCAACGGCCCGCAGGTGGGGTTCATTCTGCTCCGGTCCGAGCTCGCGGGGGACTCGGCGCCCGTGCCGCAGCTTTCGCTCGACATGTGCGGCGCCGACTCCCAGGGCGGCATCGGCCACATCCGGGGAACCGCCCTGGCCGGCGAGCTCGCCCGGCTCGGCGTGCGGGACCGAGTGGCGTGCCTCTTGACGCATACGGTCGTGGCCGAGCACGATTCGGCGTTTGGACGGCCGAGCAAGCCGATCGGGTCCGTGGTTTGGGGCGGCGCAGGCGGCCGCGAAGCGGCGTGCAGGCTGGACGGTGGTCGAGGACGCGGGCCGGGGCTACCGGCGCGTCGTCGCGTCTCCGCGGCCGCTTCGCATCGTAGAGACGCCCCAGATCCGGACGCTGTTCGACGCCGGGTACGTCGTGATCATCTCCACCGGTGTCGATCAAGTGGCGATTCACTACCGCCGGTCCGACCAGCGGATCCTGGACCGGCTGACGGTCTCGGAGGCCCGCGCGCACCTCGACTCGGGGGAGTTCCTGCCGGGGAGCATGGGCCCCAAGATCGAGGCCGCCATCATGTTCCTGGAGCGCGGCGGGGGCGAGGTGTTGATCACCTCGCCGTACCGGCTGGCGGAGGCGGTGGCCGGGCGCACCGGCACCCGGATCGTGCCCGACTCGCCGCGGTGACCGGCGAGCTCGGTCCTACGTCATCTTGCGCAGGCGGGGATCCAGCACGTCCCGGATGCCATCGCCGACCAGGTTGAACCCCAACACCAGGAAGAGGATCGCGATCGCCGGAAACGTCGCGATCCACCACTGCTCCATCAAGAACGACCGGCCGCCCGAGACCATGAGCCCCCACTCCGGCGTCGGGGGCTGCGCGCCGAACCCGATGAACGAGAGTCCTGCGGAGATGAGGATGATGTTGCCGACGTCCAGCGTCGCCTGGACCAGCAGCGGCGCGATCGCGTTTGGAATCAGGTGGCGGAAGATGATCTTGACGTCCGTCGCCCCTTCCGCCCGCGCCGCCTCGACGTAGTCGCGCGACCGCAGGGACAGCACCTGCGCGCGCGCGAGGCGTCCGTACGGCGGCCACGACGTGACCGCGATCGCGATCAGCGCGTTTGTCAGGCTGGGGCCCAGGATCGCCGAGATCGCGAGCGCGAGCACAAGGCTCGGGAACGCGAGGAACATGTCCGTGACCCGCATCAGCGTCTCGTCCCACCAAGCGCCGCGCCAGCCGGCGAGCGTCCCGGCCGCGGTCCCGAACGTGATCGCCGCCGTCACCACCGCGATGCCGGAGACGACGGAGATCCGCGCGCCGTACACGACCCGGCTGTACACGTCTCGGCCGAGCGAATCCGTTCCAAACGGGTGGTGCAGGGTCGGGGGCGCCAGACGCTGGCCGAGGTCCTGGGCGATCGGGTTCTGCAAGACGAGCCACGGCGCCAGAAACGCGATCACCGCGAAAAACACGATGACGATCGTACCCGAGAGCGTGAGCGGGCTCCGGCGCAACATCCGCCAGACGGCCCGCGCCGGGCTCAGCTCGGCAGCCCCGCGCTCAGGTGTACCGGATCTGCGGATCGAGATAGGCGTAGAGGACATCGACCACCAGGTTGGCGATGGAGTACATGATCGCGATCACGAGCGTGACGCCGAGGACCGCCGGGATGTCGATGTTCGTGACCGAGTTGGTGGCGTACCGGCCGATCCCGGGCCAGGAGAAGATCGTCTCGGTCAGGACCGCACCGGAGAGCAGGCCCCCGTAGGTGAGCCCGATCACGGTGACCGTCGGCAGGAGCGCGTTGCGCAGCGCGTGGCGGAGGACGACGCGAAGCTCCAGCACCCCCTTCGCCCGCGCGGTTCGCACGTAGTCTTGGCGCATCACCTCCAGCATGCTGCTGCGCGTCATGCGTGTGATGATCCCGGTCGAGGCGTAGCCGAGGACGAATGCCGGCAGCACGAGATGCCGGAGCGCGTCCCCGAACGCCGGCCAGTCGCCCGACAAGAGCGCGTCAACGGCCACCATCCCCGTGATCGCGGGGGGCGGGGAGGTGTAGATGCTGAGCTGGCCGGGGCCGGGCAACACGCCGAGGCGCGAGTAGAGCAGGCCGAGGAGCAGCAGCGCCACGTAAAACACCGGCAGCGAGGCCCCACCGAGCGCGAACACGCGCGCCACCTGGTCCGCCCAGCCGTCCTTGTGCAGCGCAGAGACGATGCCGGTCGGCACCCCGATCAGGATCGCTACGAGCATCGCGGCGGACGAGAGCTCCAGGGTCGCCGGGAGGTACTGGGCAAGGTCCTGGCTCACCGGCCGGCTGTTCATGATCGAGATGCCCAGGTTCCCGTGCAGCAATCCCCGCATGTAAATGGCGAACTGCACGGGCAACGGCCGGTCCAGGCCGAGCTGGTGGCGAACCTGTTCGACCATTGCCGGTGGCGCGTGGTCCCCCAGGTACGCCACGACCGGGTCCGCCGGCACGACGTGGGACAGGAGAAACGTGATCAGCGTGACGCCGAACAGGACGAACACCGTCAGAGCGGTGCGACGCACGAGGAACTGAGAGA
>DASQGM010000049.1:0-4343 GCA_035632615.1 bacterium
GTTCTGGCACGCGATGGGCGGCAACCTGGGCGAGACGGTGGTGAACGCGTTCGTGAACAAGTTCAACGCGGCGCGCAAGGACATCCAGGTCGAGGCCCAGTTCCAGGGCAGCTACGACGATCTGGTCAACAAGCTGCGCGCGTCGCTCGGCTCGCCCGCGGTGCCGGCGGTGAGCCAAGTGTACGATATCGGAACGCGGTTCATGATCGACAGCAAGGCGATCGTGCCGATGCAGACGTTCATCGACCGAGAGAAGTTCGACGTGAGCCTGTACGAGCCCAACATCCTCGCGTACTATCGGGTCGGCTCGCGGCTCTACTCGATGCCGTTCAACACCTCGACGGCGATCCTCTACTACAACAAGGATCTGTTCAAGCAGGCCGGCCTCGACCCCAACCAGCCGCCGCGCACGTTTGAGGAGATCGAGGCGTACGCCACGAAGCTGGTGCAGAGCAACGCCACGCGCTCGGGGATCACGATCGCGATCTATGGCTGGTTCTTCGAGCAGCTGCTTGCCCGCCAGGGCGTGCTGTACGCGAACAACAACAACGGACGGACCGCCGCCGCGACCGCGGTCGTCTACGACCACGAGGAGCAGGGGGCGCGCATCCTGGAGTGGTGGGCCCGGATGGTCAAGAACGGGGTCGCGACGAACCCCGGGCGCCCGACGGCGGCAAGTCAGCGCGCGTTCGCGGCCGGCCAGACGGCGATGACCATGGACTCGACCGCCGCCCTCAAGAGCCTCCTCACGCAGTCGGGCGGCAGATTCCAACTCGGGACGGGCTACTTCCCCAAGCCCCCCAATGTCACGAACGGCGGCAGCATCGTCGGCGGCGCGTCCGCCTGGATTCTCAACGGGCGGCCGCCGGCCGAGCAGCAGGCGGCGTGGGAGTTCGTGAAGTTCATCACGGCACCCCCGCAGCAGGCGGCGTGGTACGTCGGGACCGGCTACTTCCCGATCCGGCGGGACGCGTATCGCGAGCCGCTCGCCCAGCAGACGCTCGCCCAGTACCCGCAGTTCCTCACCGCGATCAGCGAGCTGCGGAACAGCCCCATCAACCCCGCGACCCAGGGCGCGTTGCTCGGCGTGTTCCCCGAGGCGCGCCAGAAGTCCGAGGACGCCATCGAGGCGACCGTGCTCGGCCGCAAGTCGCCGCAGCAGGCGCTGGCGGACGCCGCGCGTGACGTGAACCAGGCGATCGCGGTGTACAACCGCACCATGGGAGTGAGCTAGCACGCGCGGCGCGTACGTCGCGGCGATCGACCAGGGCACCACGGGAACCCGGTGCATCGTCTTCGACGCGGCAGGCCGGCCCACGGCGTCCGCCTACGTCGAGCACGCCCAGATCACGCCGCACCCGGGCTGGGTCGAGCACGACGCGGAGGAGTTGTGGCACGCTACGTGCCGCGTCGTGCGGGATGCGCTCGGTCAGGCGGGACTGGCCGGAGGCGCCGGCCTCGCGGCGATCGGGGTGACCAACCAGCGGGAGACGGTCGTGCTGTGGGACCGGCAGACCGGCCGGCCGCTGTACCATGCGATCGTCTGGCAGGACACGCGCACCCGCGAGGCGTGCGAGGACCTCATCCGGCGCGGCGTCGAGCCGCTGGTCCGCGACCGCACGGGGCTCCCGATCGCGACGTACTTCTCCGCGCTCAAGGCCGCATGGATGCTCGACCACGTGCCCGGCGCGCGCGGCCGCGCCGAGCGCGGCGAGCTCTGTCTTGGGACGATCGATTCATGGCTCATCTGGTGGCTCACCGGCGGTCCGGAGGGCGGGGCGCACGTGACGGACGTGACGAACGCGTCGCGCACGCACCTCATGGACCTGCGCGCCCGTGCGTGGGCTCCCGAGCTCCTGGCGGTGTTCGGGATCCCGGCCGCGGTCCTGCCGGAGATTCGCCTCAGCAGCGAGCGGTACGGGACGACCCGGACCGACGGGCCGGTGGGCGCCGCGGTGTCCGTGTGCGGCGACCTGGGGGACCAGCAGGCGGCGCTCATGGGCCAGGCGTGCAGCCGTCCCGGTGATGCGAAGAACACATACGGCACCGGGTGCTTCTTCCTCCAGCACGTGGGCGCGGCCCCGGTGGTCAGCCGGACCGGCCTCTTGTCGACGGCGGCCTACGCGCTGCCTGGGGCCGTCGCCTACGCGATCGAGGGATCGATCGCCGTCGCCGGGTCCGCGGTGCAGTGGCTTCGCGACAACCTCGGCATCATCGGCAACGCCGCGGAAACCGCGGCGATCGCCGCGTCCGTGGCAGACAACGGCGGCGTCTACTTCGTGCCGGCGTTCTCCGGCCTGTTCGCGCCGCACTGGGACATGACGGCGCGGGGCGTGATCGTCGGCTTGACGCGGTACGCCGAGCGGGCGCACCTCGTCCGCGCGACACTCGAGGCGATCTGTTACCAGACCCGCGAGGTCGTCGACGCGGCGGCGGTGGACACCGGGCTCACGCTGTCGCGCCTGCGGGTGGACGGCGGCGCCTCGAGGAACGACGTGCTCATGCAGCTCCAGGCGGACATTCTCGGGGTGCCCGTCGTGCGTCCGGCCGTCAGCGAGACGACCGCGCTCGGCGCGGCGTATGTCGCGGGGCTCGCGCAGGGAATTTGGGACTCGCTGGCGGCGGTCGCCGATCACTGGGCGGTGGACCGTGTCTTCGAGCCGCGTGGGACCGCCGCGCAGCGCGACGATGGCTACGCCGTGTGGAAGCGCGCCGTGGAGCGAACGCGCGGGTGGCTCGCCGCTCCGTGAGCGAGCCGCGCCCCGCAGCACTCCCGGGTCATCCCGGGACATCGGAGGTCGATCCGTGACTCGTCGCCCGAACCCGTTTGCGCTTCCCGGCCGATGGTATCGCGGGATGTTCCACTGTCACACGACCAACTCGGACGGCGCGCGCTCGGTCGAGGACGCGGTCGCTTGGTTCGCGGACCGCGGCTACGACGTGCTGGCGATCACCGATCACAACCAGCTGACGCGCGCGCACCCCCCGGCCGGCAGCCGGCTCCTGTTGGTGCCCGGCACCGAGGTGGACGCCGGGCGGTCCCGGATCGGCGAACCGTATCACCTCGTCGGGATCGGGTTGGACGCGATGATCGACCTGCCGCGCGACACGGCGTCGCGCCACGGCCTTCCGGTGCAGGAGGTCATCGACCGGCTCCGCCGGGTCGGCGCCGTCGTCTTCGTGGCGCACCCGTACTGGAGCGGTCTCGGCGTGGACGATCTGCTCCCGCTCCAGGGCGTCGCCGGGCTCGAAGTCTACAACGCAACCACCGAAATGGACGTTGCGAAGGGCGACGGCGGCGTGCAGTGGGACGACTGCCTGTGCCAGCAGATGCCGCTCTTGGGCATCGCGAACGACGACACGCACTGGCGGATGGGCGATGCCGGCTGCGCGTGGACGATGTTGCGGGCGGAGAGCCTGTCGCGGGCCGCGGTCGTCCGCGCGCTCGCCGAGGGCGCGTTCTACGCGTCCACCGGCGCCGTGCTGGAGGACGTCACGTTCGACGGCGACACCGTCACGGTCCGGGTCGGGGCGCCGGGGGCCCGGGAGATCCGGTTCATCTGCGACCTCCGGTGGGGACACCGCGCCGCGGCGGACGGGGTACCGCTGCGGGAGGCGACGTTCACGCTTCGCGGGCGGGAGCGGTACCTGCGCGTGGAGGTCGTCGGCCCCGCGGGCGAGCGGGCGTGGACGAACCCGCTCTTCGTTGGGCGGTAGCGGGCGCGTCCGCAATCGGGACGGGCGCAGCGACGGTCTGGTTGATGAACCGGCCAGCCTCGGTGACACTCGCGAATCCCGAGTCGATCTCACCCGGCGGGCGGTGATTGCCGCGTCGTCGAAGACGCGCCCCCGGAAGCTACGTCACGCTGCGCGCGCCGAGGCGTTCAGGAAACGGTCCACCTCGGCACCTAGCGTGCGCGCCCGCGGGCGGCGTCCAGGGCGCGCACGAACCGCTCGGTGATCGCCTCCGGCATCGTGATCGCGCGGCCGACCACGACCGCCCACGCCCCGGCGTCCAGCGCTGCCGCGGCGTCCTCGGGTGTCGTGATGCGCCCTTCCGCGACGACCGGGACCGCGACCGCGGCGGCGAGCGCCCGCACCAGGTCGAGGTCGGGGCCGGCCGTCGGGCGGCTATGGGGCGTGTAGCCGGCCATCGTCGTCGCGACGATGTCGGCGCCGCGCGAGGCGGCCGCGAGCCCCTCCTCGAGCGTCGAGACGTCGGCCATTACCGGCACCCGGCACTCGGCGTGGATGCGATCGATGAGGGTGGCGAGCGGATCCGCGCCGGCGTCGGTGTCGCGCTCCCGGGTGGCCTGAACGGCCACGACGTCCGCGCCGGGGCG
>DASQGM010000050.1:0-6511 GCA_035632615.1 bacterium
GTCGATGGGTGGACGTCGGATCCGTTCAAGCCGCGGGTCGAGAACGGGCGCGTGATCGGGCTCGGCGCATCCGACATGAAGGCCGGGCTGGCGTGCATGATGTGGCTGGCGCAGCACGCGTCTCCGAAGGTCCGGACGTGGTTTGCGTTTACCAACCATGAGGAAGGCGGCTCGCAAACCCCGCGGAACGGCGTGCGCCGGTTGATCGGCCGGGCGAAGCCGGACTACGCCATCACGACGGAGCCTTCGTACGACGCCACCGCGGGGCGGCTGCACATCGGGATCGGATGCCAGGGGCGTGCCATCGGGTACCTCACCGTGCTCGGGCGGAGCGGACACTCGTCGGACTGGCGCCGCGCAGACAACGCCATCTACCGCGGCTTGGAGGTCATCCGCCGAATCGCGACCACGGCCGAGCGCCTCAAGGCGATCGAAGTCGCGCCCGGCGTGAACAGCGTGCCCTCCCTCTCCGTGGTGGCGGCCCACGCCGGTCTCGCGGAGAACGTCATTCCCGATCGGTTCAAGCTGACCGTGGATCGGCGCCTGTCGGTGGGCGAGGATTTCGGCACGTTCGCATCTGAGCTCCGCGCGGCGGTCGAAGGTGTTGCGCACGAGCTCGAGATCAGCAAGCTGTGCCTGCCGACGCTCGCCGACCGCGGGGGGCACACGCTCAAGGTGGCCACCGAGATGCTGGGCAAGGTTCAGGGGAACGCGACCCTGCAGTTTTCGCAGGGGCGGCAGGACCTGTCGATCTTCGCCGAGCGGACCCGCGACTTCTGCAACCTCGGGCCCGGCTCGATCGGCCAAGCGCACAACGCCGGCGAGTACGCGACGGTTGCGGGCATGGCCGCCGCGACCACCGCGCTCAAGGCGATCGTCGAGGCCATGTAGCCAGGCACCGCCTGTCCCCTCCAAGCGCCCTGCCGGCCGGCCTCCGGCGAACGTGGCCGACCCCGGCTATCGCTGCGGCGGGCCGTTTATCGCCGCCGTTACTGGGAACACCGTTTTGGGTACAGATGGGACACGGGGGGCGACGCCATGGAGCCAGGAGTCGGCCACCTAGAAACGTCACTCCCGGAGGTGGGCGGTGGCGCCCGCGGCGGAGCTCGTGCGGTACGGGAACTGGCGGTACCTGTTCGTTGCGGACGAGAACGACGAACACAGCGGTAGATGGAACTGGCTGGTGATCCGGCTGCCGATCGGCGAGTCGGACCCCCAGGTCGTCGGCAGGGGGCAAGCCGACTCGATGGACGAGGCTGAGCGATTGGCGGGGCTCACGCTGTCGACGGAATGGGAGTACACACGAATCGCGAGTCACTAGGCACCGCCGGCCTGGGTCGCCGGAGCGGATCATCGTGAGCCATCAAAGCCACGGAGACGGGGTGATCGGGTGATGGGTGCGAAACGGTCGGGAGGGTTCGTGCTCGTTGTGCTGCTGGCACTGGCGGGGGGACTGGGGGCGATCGCTCCGCAGGTCCGTGCCGCTGACATGATGACCGTGAACGTGCAGAACGGCACCGTGATGGGGCAGCCGCAACCGATCCTCGTGGATGCGAAGGGGTTGAGCCTGTACTATCTCACGTCCGATACGATGACCTCGAGCGCATGCACGGGCGGGTGCGCAGGGGTCTGGCCGCCGCTGCTGAGCAGCGGCACGCCGACGGCGCCCTCGTCCGTGCCCGGAAAACTCGCGATGGTCAAGACCGCGAACGGGTCGCAGGTCAGCTACAATGGCCACTTGCTCTATCGATACGCGCCTGACGCAAAACCGGGTGACGTCGGCGGCGACGGGAAAAACGGGCCGCAAAACGGCGTGTGGCATGTCGCCACGCCCAACCTGAAGGCGGCGATGTAGCGGGCTCACGGGACGGCCGCCGTTCGAAGACGGGAGGGACGCCCCACCGAGGACGTCCCTCTTCGTTTGTGAAAGGCGTCGGCTGCGAATGGTGTCAAACTGCCGTCCCGCGGGTAAGCCTCCAGTAGGACGCGGAGTGCTCAAACGAACACGAGAGGTGGCGCAGATGCGGCATGTGTTCGCGGTCGGCCTGGCAGTGTGGATCAGCGCATGGATGGTCGCGATCGCGTGGGCTCAGACGACTCCCGCTCCGGGCGCCGGCGCGGGGATCCTGCCGGGCCGGGCGATCGGCTCGTTTCAGCTCGGCGAAGACCTCGCGCAAGCGGTAAACACGCTTGGGCCCGTGCATTCCCAGGACTCGGTCGGAAGCGCGCTGAGCGTCTATTACTGGCCGCTGAGGCGGATCGGGACGGTCGCCGACGCGTCGAGCAACAAGATCGTGGCCGTGGTGGTCTCCATGGACGACGGATACCGGACGGACAAGGGGATCGGCGCGGGCGCCGCCGTTGACGCGGTGCGCAGCGCCTATGGGACCGAGGATACCACGGACAGCGGTCAGGACCACAACGTCCTTGTGTACGACAAGCTCGGCGTCGCGTTTGCCGTGGACACGACCGGCCCGCTGGCCGACCGCGTGTCCGAGGTCTACGTGTTCGGGCCCGGGCAGTACGAGAAGATCTTCCGGCAGCCGAGCCAGCCGAGCGGAAGCGGAGGGTAGCGCGCTACGCGTCGGCCGGCGGCTTGAACCGCTCGAAGGGGTTCTGGCAGCTGCGACACAGATACGTGGCGCGGCACAGCGTCGGGCCGAACAGGCTCTCCGCGACGACGTCGTGGGAGCCGCAGTACGGGCAGACCGCAGGCTCCGCGAACCGGCACCGGGGCACCGACAGCCCGTGCGCGGCGAGCTGCGCCCGGCCCCGGGCCGTGACACGCTCAAGCGTCCACGGCTCGTCGTACGTGTAATCCACCGCGGCGTCGCGGACGCCGGCGAGCGACAACAGGGCCTCGCGCGCGCGGCCGCGGATCAGGGCGAGCGCCGGGCATGCGATCCACGTCGGCACGAGTCGCACCGACACCCGCCCGTCCTCGACGCGAACGTCCTGGACCAGCCCGAGGTCCACGATGGAGATCGGCAGCTCGGGATCCTCCACCGTGCCCAGGATGTCCCACACCGCGCGTTCGAGCGTGTCCGTCGCGATCGTCACCACCGCGCCTCCGGGTCAGACCTCCAGACCTCGGTCATCTGCGCGAGCAGCCGGCCGAATGCGGGGGTGTGCACGCCCCGCCGCCCGCCCTCGCGCGCCTCCGCCGTCGGCATCGTGAGCGCGCAGCTCTCGAGCACGGGGCGTACGGCGTCGGTCCACGCCTCGCGCTGGGCCGCCGGGGAAGACGTGAGCACGCCCGCCCGCAGGAGCACATCGTCGGCGGGCGTCGCCTCGAACAGACCGAGCGCATCGGGCCACGCGGCGTCGAGGGCCGCCTGCACCCGGCCCGGTCCGTCCACCGCGCCGCCGGCCAGCCGCGTGAGCCACGTCTCGGCGAACAACCCGTGGTACCGTTCCTCCCGGCCGAGGAGCCGCGCCAAACCGGCCACCGGTTCCTGGCCGCTCGCGGCGACGAGCCGGAGCCGCGCGCCCTCGAACGCCTCGTACAGCACCAGGCGCACGATCGAGTACTCCCACCCGTCGTTCTCCTGCTCGAGGAGCGCCGCATGCCGATACTCGTTCGGCGCGCGCCCGAACGCCAGCCGGTCGACGTCGCTCCCCTCATCCTGCGCGATCTGCTCATACAACGCGCGCCCGTGCCCCAACTCTTCCTGGGCGATGCTGCTCATCGCCACGTCGCTCTCGATGTCCGGCCCGACCCCCGTCCACTCGGAGTGGCGGTGGCCGATCACGAGCTCGTCGTCGGCGATCCGCAGCAGCCACTCGCGGAATGCGTCGCGGACCGACGGATCGGCGATCGCGGTGAGGACGCCCGGCACCTACTGATCCTCCTCGCGATACGACGCCTTGTACGAGCTCTGGAGCACGCGGCGCTGCTGGCGGTACGATCCGCCGAACCGGTAGCTCTTGTCGATCGCGGGAACGAACATCTCCGCCGCGGTCTGCGCGGTCGCGTGGATCTGGTCGGCGCGGACGACCCAGAGGTTGACGCACGGGTCGCGGCGGGTGTAGCTCTCTTTGGCGAGCACGAGCGCCATCTCGGCGTCCGGCGCGTGCACGTCCCCCGCGTACACGTGCATGTCGCGGTGGCGGCCCTGGACGAACACCGCCCAGACGTCCGGCGCCGTGCCGAGCGGGCGCTCCCACCGGGCGTCGCCGCCGTCCCGCTGATCGACCCGCCCCGACGTCACGCGACGGCCCCGTGCGCCTGGCTGGTGAGCCACCGGTTCATCGCCTCGCGCACCCACGCGTGCTGCTGGTGAAAGCGCTGCCGGAGCGCCAGCCGGTCCGCGCTCTTCGGGCCGCCGTTCCGGCCGACGCGCTTGAGCTCTTCCCAGTCCGGCTCCGTGTAGACGTACCGCTGCTCCTCCTCGACCCAGCGGAGGTTCGGGTCGGGCACCTCCAGCCCGTACTCGAGGATGATCGGCACGAACTTCCTGAGGAACTGCTGGCGAAGCTCCTCGTTCGACTTGACCTTGATCCGCCACGCGAGCATCTTCTCGGTGTGCGGCGACACGCGGTCCGGCATGCCGAAGAAGTGAATGATCGGCGTCCACCACCGCCGCAGCGCGTCCTGCAACATCGCGCGCTGCCGCGGCGTCCCCTCCGCGAGCGACCGCCACACGTCGAGCCCGAGCTGGATGTGAAAGTCCTCCTCGTAGCAGATGCGCTTGAGCACCCGGGAGTACGGCGCGTACGAGCACGACCGGAGCGCCCCCTGCGTCTGCATCGCGGCGCCGTCGACGAACACCTGGATGATCGCGACGTCGGCCCACGTCTCCGCGGGATAGTGGAACACGTTGTGGAAGCGTGCGCGTCCGGCGACGAGCTCGGCGACCATCTCGTCCCGCGTGCGCCCGAGCGTTTCGGCGACGCGGTAGAGCAGCATCCCGTGCCCGACCTCGTCCTGCACCTTGGCGGTGAGCGCCATCTTGCGCGCCAGGCCCGGCGCCCGCGGAATCCACTCCCGCTCCGGAAGCGCGCCCATGATCTCGGAGTTCGCATGCATGTTGATGAGGCGCAGCGCCTCGAAGCGGTATTCCGCGGGCAACCACTCCCCGGCCTCGATCTGGTCTCCGGCCTGGATACGCTCCGTGAACCGTGCCAGCATCGTGGGGTCGTCAGGGGTGACGGACGGCGCCGTGGACATCGGGCGTCTCCAACGTGTGACATTTTTGTGCCGTAGCGAAAATATCCGTTACAGACATCGTACCCCCACCGCACCACCATGTCAACGCTTCCGAAAGCAAACGCGGCGCGGGCGCGCCTGGCGGCAGCGCTCGGATGGGGGGCTTGGAGCACGAACTCCGCCACCCCGCGATGCTGCCGGGATGTCACAGGTGCGCCCTGAAGTCCGTTCGAGGGCGTCCGTGTGCGGTGGATCAGGAGCGGGTGCTTACGCGATGTTCACGCGGTTGCCGCCGATGTACTTGGCCTCATACATGGCCCGGTCGGCGGCTTCGACGAGCGCGCTCGCGGTTCTGCCGTCCTCGGGCATGCTTGCGAGACCGATGCTCACCGTCAGTCGCACGCCGTCCGGTCCGGGGATCTCGTGTACGTGATGCCGGACCCGCTCCGCGATCTGCACCGCGGCGGCCTTGGAGGCGACCGGCAGGAGCAACATGAACTCGTCCCCCCCAAACCGCGCCGCGAGGTCGCCCGCGCGACTGTTCTTCTTCAGCACGTCCGCGACCGCGCGCAGGATCGCGTCGCCCTGGAGGTGTCCGAAGTGGTCGTTCGCGAGCTTGAACCGGTCGATCTCCACCATGACCACCGACATCGGATGATCGTGCCGCTCGGCCTGCGCGGTCTCACGTTCCAGCGCGTCCCACAGCGCCCGATGATTGGCCAGACCCGTCAGGCCGTCCGTCAGGGCTAGCCGGTTCAGGTCGTCGTCTCGCTTCGCACGGAGGATCGCCAGGGCCGCCAGCGTCGCGAAGGTCTCGAGCGGTTCGCGAACGTCCCGCGGGAAGGCGTCGATGACCGGGCTGGCAACGCTGAGGACGCCGATCACGCGCCCATCGCCGGTGAGCGGATAGCCAACCTCGGACGCCGCCTCGCACGCTCCCGGCACGTACACCGGATCCCGCGAGACGTCCGCCGCGTAGTACGAGCGGCCGTGGCGGGCGACCCAGTCGGCGATCCCGTGTGCTCCCAGCTGCAGCGGCGTGGTCTCCGGGGGCGCAGGGTCGTACCCGCGTTGCGCCTCGACGCGGAGCTCGTGCGTGTGCTCGTCGAGGAGCAAGATGCTGCACATGCAATAGGCGAACACCTCCTGAATCTGGCTCAGGATTTCGTCGAGCACCGCCAAGAGGTCCAGCGGCCGCAGCAACCGTTTGGCGACGTCCGCCATCGCCGGCATCACGCGCCCCGCCTGCCGCGCCTGCGTCAGGGACCGCGCGATCGCCTGCACCGTCGGCCGCACCGCCGTGTCCGCGGATCGCGCCTCCGCGGGGCGGGGCGCATCCCCGAAGGGGATGTCCTGCTGAAC
>DASQGM010000051.1:0-9322 GCA_035632615.1 bacterium
GCGTAAATCTGCGCGCGCTTGGCCTGGTCGCTCACCTGCCGGCCCTGAACGATCAGCTTGTCGAACGCCGCGTTGTGGTGGCGCGCGTTGTTGTTGCCAACCGCCTTCCCGGCCACCTCGTCCCACTCGAACAGCGCACCGAGGAAGTTGTCGGGGTCGCCGTTGTCGCCGGACCAGCCGCTGATCGCCATCCCTTCCCACTCCGTGTGCCGGATCTTGTCGAGGTAGGCGCCCCACTCGTATTGGGTGATCTTCACGGTCACGCCGACCTTGGCGAGGTACCCTTGGACAGCCTCACCCAGCTTGGCACCGCCAATCGGGTTGTACCCGCGCGGGTTCGCGTAGACCATCATGTCGGTCGTGAACCCGTTCGCGAACCCGGCCTCCGCCAGCAACTGCTTCGCCTTCGCCGGATCGTACGGGTACGGGGTCACCGCCTTGTTGAAGCCCCACAGCACAGGCGGCATCCCCTGGCTCGCCGTCGTCGCACCCCCGTACAGGCCCTTGTTGATCGCGTCCTTGTCCACGGCGTAGTTCATCGCCTGCCGCACCCGGACGTCCTTGAACGGCCCCAGCTGGTTGGACATCGCGACGCCGAGGATGGTCAGCCCCGCCGCCGTGTAGAGTTTGAGCTGAGAGTTGCCCGTGACGCGCGCGTAGTCGGATGGCGGCACGTCCGCCAGGATCTGCGCCTCGTTCCGCTCCAGCTTCAGCATCCGTGTCGCGCTCTCAGGCACGATCTGGAAGATGATCCGATCGACCTTCGGTTTCCCGCCCCAGTAGTTGGGGTTCGCGTCCACGGTGATGTGGTCGTTCCGCACCGCCTCCACGAACTTGAACGGTCCCGTCCCCACCGGGTGCTGGCTGGCGTCGCAGTTGTACTGCTTCGTCGCCGTCGGCGACACGATGCCCTGCCAGATCATCGCCACGCTGGTGATGAACGGCGCGTTCGGCTGCGGCAGCGTGAACCGGAGCGTGTAGTCGTCCACCACGTCCATCTTGGCGACGTTCCCGTCCTTCACCGACCCGAACGTGAAGTCGTCGTACGTGTCGACCCCCTTCCGGCCAAGCACGTAGCAGGGGTTGTTCGGGTTGATCGCCCGGTCGATGTCTTGCCCGACCGTGCGCGCGTTCATGGGGGTCCCGTCGTGGAACGTCACCCCGTGCCGCAGCTTGAACGTGTACGTCTTCCCGTCCGGGGAGATCGTCCACGACTCCGCGAGTCCCGGCCCGACGATGCTGGATCCGGGCTTGTAGTTGACGATGCTGTCGTAGATCGTCGACATCACGAACCCCGACTCGTTGTTCTCGACGGTCTGCGGGTCCAACCCTGTCTGGTCGGCGCCGATCGCGATCACCAGCGTCTTCGGCGCCTGCGCCTGGGCCTGCCCGGCGGTCCACAACCCAACCGGCACGAGCGCGACCGCGAGAAGCACCGGTAGCAACCGGCGGATGAACACTTGCGCCATGCACCACCTCCCGTCGTGCGGATCGATCCGAACCGTCCCGGGCCTGCCATCCGGGACCCCTTTTCCGGGACCTCTTAGAGATACGCTTCACGAGGGAGCCGGCCCTGCCAGCAACTCGGGCGGCGGGCGCAGATCATCCGGCGACGGCGCGGGTGAACCGAAGGGGCCAAGCGATACCTCTGAATGCCGAGCCGGCCGCCGCGTCGATGTTCGCGGCGCGGTCGGGTCGTGAGCCGTGGCGACTACGCGTCGGGCGCCGCGCGACGAAGTTCCCGCGAACGCGCGGCCGCGCGTCCCACCGCCTCCCGAACCGCGTCCGGGAAGCCGCGTTCCTCGAGCGCGCGCACGCCGGCCATCGTCGTGCCGTTGGGCGACGTCACGCGGGCCCGCAGCGCGGCCGGATCCTGCCCGGTCTCGGCGAGCATCTTCCCGGCGCCGAGCACCGTCTGCGACACGAGGTCGAGCGCCGTCTCCCGCTCGAGGCCCGCGCGCACTCCCGCTTCGACCATCGCCTCCGCGAGCAAATACACGTACGCGGGTCCGCTGCCGGACAGCCCGGTCACGGCGTCGAAGAGTGGCTCCGGCACGACGACCACGCGGCCGACCGCCTCGAACATCGCGCGCGCCATCTCCAGGTGAGACCCGCCGGCCCAGCGTCCGGCGCAAAGGGCCGTCGCCGACGCGTTGACCGCGGTCGAGGTATTTGGCATCGTCCGGATCACCGGTACGCCGTGGAGCCGGCGCTCGATCGTCTCCAGCGAAACCCCGGCCGCCACCGACACGACGAGGTGCCGCGGCTCCGCGTGGGGGGCGATCTCGCCGAGCACCTCCGGCACGTCGTTGGGCTTCACGGCGAGGATCACGACGTCGCCCTCGCACATCAGGCGGGCCTTGTCCCTGGTGGTCCGGACTCCCCAGTGCACCGCGAGTCGCCCGAGCCGTTCGTCGTTGCGCTTGTTGGCCACGATGCACCGGTGCGGGGCGAGCGTGCCCGTCCCGAGCAGGCCGCGCAACAGCGCTTCCGCCATGTTGCCCGCTCCGATGAGCGCCACTGACCGATCGACCGCCATGCGCCTTCCTCCTCGGAAAACAGCAACGCCCCCTCCGCCAAAGGACGAAAGGAGCGCTTCCGTGGTACCACCTTTGTTCTCCGGCCTGCGGCCGGAGCACTCTCCGCTGTCACGGGCGACCCGGCTTCCGTTTCGCGCACGACCCGCCGCGCTTCCGGAAGCAGCTCTGGGGGTGGGTTCAGACCCGGTCGCGGCGGCCCTCGCACCGCATGGCGGCCGCTCTCTCCATCGCGTGCCGGCGTCCTACGTCCCCCGTCGGAGCCATCTCGATGAACTTGTATGGCGTACTATACACTGCGCGCGACGGCGCGTCAAGGCGACGTCCGTCCGGTCTCTCGAGTCGCGCCGCCGGGGTGGAACACGGCGTCGGCCGAGAGCACGTCCTCCGCGATCGCGCGCATCGCCTTCCGCGAGTTGCGGCTGCGGCGTTGCAGCAACCGGTACGCTTCATCCGCGGTCAACCCCAACCGATGCATCATGATGCCCTTCGCCCGCTCCACGAGCTTCCGCGTCTCGAGGGCGGCTCGGGCCGCCGCCGCGTCACCGGCCCGAGCCGCCGCGACCGCAACGGCCGCGAGCAGCTCCGCCTCCTGCACCGGCTTCATCACGTACCCGTACGCGCCGACCTCTGCGGCCGCCGCCGCGAGCGTCCGGTCCCCGTACGCGGTCAGGAAGACGACGGGCACCGGTGCCTCGGTCCGCAGGCGGCGGGCCACCTCGATCCCGTCCGGACCGGGCATGCGAATATCGAGGACCACGAGGTCCGGCACGGCGTCGCGCACCATCGCGACCACCTCGTCGCCGGAGGACGCCTCTCCGACCACCGCGTACCCCGCCTCCTCAAGGATGCAGCGGACCCCCATGCGGATCACGGTTTCGTCGTCTGCGATCACAATGCGGCCGACCACGCTCGTCGTCCCTCCCTTGGCGTTCGCCGAAAACAACGATGCCCGCAGCACCTGCGGGCATCCCGGCCTGTCGACGTCGTGGTCGCTCTCTCGAACTCGTGCCTACTATACACGCCCCGCGCGTCCCCGTCAAGGCGACTGCGCGGCAGACCGTGCGCGGTCGATGCGGAACGAAAGAGCCTCCGCCACGCGGGGAAGCCCCGCGGGCGATGTCCTCCCGATCACCGCCGCGCCGAAGGAAAGGGCATGCTCGGCGGCGGATACAAGCGGCGCGGGCGGACGCGCCCGGCGCACGGCCCCGGGGCGGCGCGCCGGGGACCGACCGCGACACCAGCCAAAGCGGGGTGAGCGCGCGTGGCAGAACGCATCGGCTTCATCGGCCTCGGCATCATGGGACGGCCGATGGCAAAGCACCTGATCGACGCCGGATACGAAGTGAGGGTGTGGAACCGAACACGGCAGAAGGCCGCAGACTTGGTCAAGGCCGGAGCACGTGAGGGCACCTCGCCGAAGGACGTCGCCGCCCACAGCGATATCACGATCACGATGGTCGCCGACACGCCCGACGTGCGCCAGGTCATCCTGGCGCCGGACGGGGTCATTGAGGGCGTCCGCCCGGGCGCCGTGGTGGCGGACATGAGCACGATCTCACCGGTCGCAACGCGGGAGATCGCCGAGGCGCTCTCGGCCCGCGGCGCCGAGATGCTCGACGCGCCGGTGTCCGGCGGCGAGAAGGGCGCGCTCGAGGCCACGCTCTCGATCATGGTCGGGGGCCAACCCGAAACGTTCGAGCGGGTCCTGCCGGTATTTCAGAAGATGGGCAAGAACATCGTCCACATCGGCGGACACGGCGCGGGCCAGGTCACCAAGGCGTGCAACCAGCTCGTCCTGTCGTTGACGATCTTGGGCGTCGCCGAGGCGCTGACGCTCGCGCGGAAGGCCGGGGTGGACCCAGCCAAGGTGCGGTCGGCGCTGCTCGGCGGCTTCGCGCAGAGCCGCGTGTTGGAGCTACACGGCCAGCGGATGCTGGACGGCAACTTCGAGCCGGGGTTTCGCACCCGGCTCTACCACAAGGACATGGGGATCGTCACGGAAACCGGGCGCGCGCTCGACGTGCCGTTGCTAGGCGCCGGCCTTGCCGCGCAGCTCTACCAGGCGGCGATGAGTCGGGGGTTTGCCGATCTCGATTACTCGGTGCTGGCGCGCGTGGTCGCGGAGATGGCCGGGTCCTAGCGGTCTAGTCCTCGCGGGCCAGCCACACCCGATAGCGGCGCGCCCGCTCCACGTAGTGGATCGCGCCGGCGCGGACGCGCTCGAGATCGGCATCGCTCAACTCGCGGACGACCCTGCCCGGCACGCCCAGAAACAGCGTCCGCGGCGGCACGGCCTTGCCTTCGGGGACCAGCGCGCCGGACCCCACCAGCGCCTCGGCGCCGACGAGGGCGCCGTTGAGCACGATCGCCCCCATGCCGATCAGGGCGCCGTCCTCCACCGTGCACCCGTGCAGAATCACCCGGTGCCCCACGGTCACGCCCCGGCCGATGCGGACCGGAAAGCCCGGATCGGTGTGCACCACGCAGCCGTCCTGCAGGTTGCTCTCGATCCCCAGCGTGATCGGTTCTTCCTCGGCGCGACAGGTCGCGTGGAACCAGACGCTGGCGCCGGCCTCGACGATGACATGTCCCACGAGGTCCGCGGACGGCGCGACAAACGCCTCCGGGTGAACGCGCGGACGGTACGGGGGAATCGCGATCAACATCGGCGCCTCCTCTACAGCTTCCAGTACGCGCCGAGCAGGCTGCGCGCTTCGCGGGCGCGGGCGGCCGCCACGGCAAACGGGGCCTCTCCGATCTCCGCAGGCGGCTCGGCCACGCCGGCCGGAATGCCGGTCAGCCCCTCCAGCGTGGCCACAACCGAGTGTGCCAACCCGCCGAGATCGTATCCGCCCTCGAGCACGACGACGACCGGCGTCCGCTCCACCGCCTCGCGGAGCAGACGGCTCAGGCGGCCGAACCCGCGGGCGGTCACGCGCATGTCGCTGAGCGGGTCCGCATGGTGCGCGTCGTAGCCCGCGGACACGAGAATCAGCCCGGGAGCGGCCGCGCGCACCAGCGGGAGCACGACCTCCTCCCACACGTGCGCGTACCCGCCGTCGCCCACGCCCTCCGGCAGCGGCAGGTTGACGGTCGTCCCCTCCCCCGGTCCCTCGCCCATCTCGGCCATCGCGCCGGTGCCGGGATACCAGTGCTCCTGGTGGATCGAGCACACGACGACGCCCGGCTCGCGGTAGAACACGTCCTGCGTCCCGTTGCCGTGGTGCACGTCCCAATCGAGGATCACGACCCGGTCGATGCCGTGCGTCTCACGCGCGTGCCGCGCCGCGAGGGCAACGTTGTTGAACAGGCAGAATCCCATGCCGTATCCTGGGCCCGCGTGATGGCCGGGCGGGCGCACGAACGCCGCGGCGACCCGTGCCTCGCCCCGCAACACCGCGTCCACGGCCATGCGCGCGCCCCCCGCCGCGAGCCGTGCCACGTCGTAGGACGCGGGCGTCACCGGCGTGTCGGCGTCCAGCGCGCCTCCGCCGGACGCGGCGATCTCGCGCACGAGCGCCACATGCGCGCGCGTGTGGACGCCCGCGAGGTACGTCTCATCAACGGGCTCCGGCGCGCGGCGCGGGAACCGTTCCCAATACGGGGTGCTGCGCAGCAGCGCCTCGATCGCCCGGAGCCGGTCGGGACGCTCCGGATGATGCGGCCCCGTCACGTGCGTCAGGTACGCGTGGTCGGTGATGAGCAGCGCGGGCGCCGTGCCGGCGCCCGCGTCGCGGCTTCCTTGTCCGGCGTCGTGCGCCATCTCAGGCCCGGGTGACCGTCCGAACCGCGGCGCGCAGCCGCGCCACGGCGGCGGCGACGCCGTCCGGGGCGCCGAACACCGCGGTGCCGGCGACGAGCGCCGTCGCTCCGGCTTCCGCGGCCGCGGCGGCGGTGTCCGGTCGGATCCCGCCGTCCACTTCGATCTCAAACGCCACACCGAGGGACGCGCGTCGCTCCGCGAGCGCGCGGATCTTGCGCAGCATCCCCGGAATGAACGACTGGCCGCCGGTGCCGGGTTCCACCGTCATGACCAGCGCCGTCCCGATGATCGGCAGCACGTAGTCGAGCTGCTCCGGCGGCGTCGCGGGATTGAGGGCGACGGACGGGCGCATGCCGAGCGCGGCGATCTGTTGGAGCGTGAGATAGAGGTGACGGCAGGCTTCAACGTGCACGGCGGCGTGGGTCGCGCCGGCCCGCGCGAACGCTTCCAGGTGACGCTCCGGCTCGACGATCATCAGGTGCACGTCGATCGGCAGGCGGGTGGCGCGCCGAACCGCGCTCACCACCAACGGTCCCATCGTGATGCCGGGCACGAACCGCCCGTCCATGACGTCCACGTGGATCCAGTCGGCGCCCGCCTGTTCCGCCGCGCGGACCTCCTCGGCCAGCCGGCCGAAATCCGCCGAGAGAATCGACGGGGCCACCTTGATCTGCATCCGCCCACCCACCGGGGTCACGATTCGGTCGGCCGGCGCGCCCGCGCGACGCCGGTCGTGCTCGATCCCCGCCGCGGGCCGCGACACGGGGGCGCGTGCCGGCCTCTTGCGGCCGCGCGAGCTTGTCAGGGACGGATCTCCTGGATCAATCGGCCATCGATGTAGACCTGAACGATCGTGTAGCCGGTCCCTGAGACCTGCTTGTCGAGGTTCTCGCCAGGGGTGTGGTTCCCCTGGTAGGCGACGTGCACCCCTTGCTGGTCGATCACGACGATCTTCACGGTCTGGTGCGGCGGTCCCTCGGGCACGACGAGCTTGACGCGCGCCATCCGGCGGTCCGACGGAGACGCCGGGGCGGAAGGCGAGGCCGCCGTCGGCGGCGTCGCCGTGACGATCGGCTGCGTCGGGGGCGCCTCGGCGCCCCCGGTGCTCGAGCGGCCCGCGATCGTCACCTCGACGGCGTCGCCGTGACGGATCTGCGTCCCCGCGGCCGGGATCATCGCGATCACCTGCCCCGGCGGCAGATCGTCGCGCGGCACCTGCGTCACGTTCCGCAGCGTGACGCCGAGGTCTTGCAGGATCCGGCGGGCGTCGTCGAGCGACCGGCCGACGAGATCCGGAAGCACCAGCACCTGCTGTCCCTTGCTGATCGTCAGGTTGATGAGCGCTCCGCGTGCGACCGACGCGCCCGGCGCGGGGTCCTGCACCAGGATGAACCCGGACGGGACCGTCTGGTCGTACGTTTCCCGCAGCTCGCCCACCGTGAGGAGCGACTGTTCCACGGCAAACCGCGCTTCCTCGAGCGAGCGCCGGCGCACGTCCGGCACCGACACCATCTCGGGGCCGAGGCTCGTGGTCAATCCGATCACGCGATTGACCTTGACCGTCTGCCCGGGCGGCGGATCCTGGCTGATCACGGCGCCCGCGGGCACGGTGGCGCTGTGGCTCTGCTGCACCACCTGCACCCCCAGGTGGTCCTCCCGGGCCGTGCCCTGTGCGTCCTGGAGGCTCCGGCCGACGAGATCGGGCGTCGGCACCTCGGGCACGTTCAAGTAGGCGTTGAGGGCCTGCCACCCGGTCGCGATTCCGACGAAGATCAGCAGCAGCGCGACGCCGGCGACCACATACGGCGCCACCGTGCGCAGGGGCGCCCGCGAGCGCCCGCCCGCCCCGCCGACACCTCGCCTCCTGCGGACGACCGACGTCGATTCGAGATCCACGGGCGCCTCACGCCACCGGGCGCGTTCCCCGCGCAGGTCCGCGCGCATCTCCGCCGCCGAGCCGTATCGCTGGTCGGGGGACTTGGCGAGCGCCTTGAGGATGATGCCCTCCATCGCCTCGGTCAGACGCGCGTCGCCCCGGCGCGGCACCGGCGCCGGGGTGTGCATGTGCTTGAGCGCGATCGCGATCGGCGTGTCGCCGTCGAACGGCAGCGTGCCGGTGACCATCTCGTACAGGACGACGCCGAGCGAGTACAGGTCGGCGCGACGGCCGACCCCGAGACCGCGCGCCTGTTCCGGCGAGAGATACTGCACCGAGCCGAGCACCGTCCCGGTCTCGGTGATCGTCGTCGCCGCGAGCGCGCGCGCGATGCCGAAGTCGGTGACCTTCACCTGCCCGTCGGGGGCGATCAGGATGTTCTGCGGCTTGATGTCCCGATGGACGATCCCTTCGGCGTGCGCGTACTCCAGGACGTCGCACACCTGGGCGGCGATCCGAGTCGCCCGCGCCTCGTCCAGCGGGCCGACGCGGCGCAGCAGCGTCTTGAGGTTGTCGCCCTCGATGAACTCCATCACGATGAAGTGGACGTCGCCGTCGCGCCCGTGATCGTACACCTGCACCATGTGCGGGTGGGACAGGCGGGCGACGGCCTGGGCCTCGCGCTCGAACCGCGCGACGAACTCGGCGTTGTGCGCGTACTGGTCGCGGAGGACCTTGATCGCAACCGGGCGGCCGTCCTCGAGGCGGCGGCCGCGGTAGACGAGGGCCATCCCTCCCTCGCTGATCGGACCGAGCACCTCGTACCGGCCGTCCAGCACGCGTCCGATCATGGACGGCCGGCCTCCGCCGCCTGCGCCCGCAGCGCCGCCGCGAGCACCTGCCGCGCCGCGGGCGCCGCCACCTGGCCGCCGACGCCCGCGTTCTCGAGGAGCAGCGCGATCGCGACCGTCGGGTGGTCGGCCGGCGCGAACGCGATGAACCAGGCGTGGGTCTGCCCGTGCGGATTCTCCGCGGTGCCCGTCTTCCCGGCGACGGCGACCCCGGGGAGCTGCGCCGCCGTCCCCGTACCGCTGCGCACGACCTCGACCATGTCGGCGGCGATCTGGGACGCGATCGCTGGTG
>DASQGM010000052.1:0-2443 GCA_035632615.1 bacterium
CGGTCCTTCTAGTTGCGCGAAACATGGCCTGCTCGGGATGAGGGCCGGCGGGGCACGTGCGGCATGAACACCCGTGACGCCGCGCTGGCCGTGCTGACCTCGGTGATCTGGGGCGTTGGTTTCGTCGCGATCAAATTCGGCCTGCAGAGTTTCTCCGCACCAGAGTTGACGGCGATGCGGTTCCTGATCGCGTGCCTCCCCGCCTTCCTGGTGCCTCGCCCCAGACTCTCGTGGGCCTCGATTACGCTGATCGGGCTCACGCTGTTCACCGGGCAATTCCTGTTGTTGTTCTTCGCCTTGGCGCGAGGACTGCCACCGGGACTCGCCTCGGTGACCCAACAGACGCAGGCGTTCTTCACGGTGCTTCTCGCCGCAGCGTTCCTTCGAGAGATTCCGACCGGCCGACAGGTGTTCAGCCTGGCGATTGCGTTCGCAGGGTTGACCCTGATCGGATCGACCACCGGGTCAGACCTGACCCTTACCGGACTCGCCCTTGGACTTGCCGGCGCGTTCAGTTGGGCGATCGGAAACGTGCTCGTAAAGCGGACTGTCACCGTTCCAATGTTTCCGTTGGTGGTGTGGGCAAGCCTGATTCCGCCGTTGCCTGCCCTCATCGTTTCGACGGTGTTTGATCGACCGGTGGCGCTGTGGGAGGCGGTAACCACCGCCTCGTGGCTGAGCATCGGAGCCGCATTCTATCTGGGAACAATGGCCACCTTAGTCGCCTACGCCATCTGGGGCGGATTGCTCCAGCGCTACCCGACCGGCATCGTGGCGCCGTTCGCCCTTCTCGTGCCATGCACGGGAATTGCGTCATCCGCCGTGATTCTCGGTGAAGTCTTTAGCCCCACGCGTTACGCCGGCGCCGGCCTGATTCTCGCCGGTCTCGCGGCCCTCGTTTGGCCCGCGGGGACACGCGACAGGAGGCGCGTGACATGACGACGATCGCGCGACGATGTTACGTCGCGGTAGATGTCTTCACCGACCGCGTCCTTCGCGGGAACACCCGTTTACAAGTGTCCTGGACGCCGACGGGCTCTCCACTCGGGAAATGCAGGCCGCCGCCTCGGAATTCAACTATTCTGAGACGACTCTTGTGTTGCCACCACGCGACCGCGCGCATCCGGCACAGGTCAGGATCTTCACCCCGCGTGCGGAGGTCCCGTTCACCAATCATCCCAATAGCGGGACGGCGTTCGTGCTTGGCCGCCGGCGCGGCCTGGGCGCAGTCGATGCTGCTGCTGGCAGCGATGTACGTTGGCGGGCGATCGGTTACGCGGGCGCGGCCCGATGCGGGGCCGGCCGGGCGGGAAGCGACACGCGGACGGTCGTCCCCCGGCCCACGACGCTTTCGATCGTGAGTCTTCCGTTGTGCCGCTCCGCCACCGCCCGAGCGATCGCCAACCCCAGCCCATAGCCGCCGCGGACCCGCTGGCCCTGATAGAACGGGTCGGTCACCAGGGGCAATTCCTCCGGTTGAATCCCGGGCCCGTGGTCCTCGACCTCGGCAACGGCGTGTCCGCCACGCGTGCGGACGCGGGCCGAGACGGTACCGCCGGGTGGCGAGAACTGGATCGCGTTCTCGACAATCGCCGTGACCATGTCGGCGGCGGCGTCACGGTCCACGCGCACCCACGCCCGTTCGCCGTCGACGCCGACCGTGACGCCCTTCTGCCGCGCCGCCGCCGTGAGCCCCGTCACCACGTCCTTCACGATCTCGGCGAGGTCGATCGGTGCAGCCTGGGGTTTCGTGTCCGTTTCGGCGCGGCCGAGCGCGGTGAGGCGCGCCGCCAGCGCCTCGATCCGCTGAGTTTGCTGTGCAATCGTGGTGAGCGCCTCATCCGGCGAGAGACCCCGTCCCGCCTGCGCCAGCTCCGCGGACGTCTTGATGACGGCGAGCGGCGTGCGGAGCTGATGGGACGCCAGCGCCACGAACTCGCTGCGTTCGCGCACCGCGTCGTCGAGCGGCCGGAGCGCCAAGCCCGCGAGCGCGTACCCGACGGGGAGGGCGACGAGGCCGCCCGTCAACGTCAACGCCGTCAGCACCCGCAGCACCTCGCGGAGGACGCTGATCTCCTCCTGGCAGGGCGTCGCGATCACCTGCATGCCGCCGCCGGCGATCGGTACATGGAGGATCGCAAATGCGCCCACCTGAGGATCGGTCACGACCCGGAACCCTTCCCAGGACGCCACCGAGCCTTCCGGCTGAGGAATCCCCACGAGCGGACGGCCGCGCTCGTCGACCACGATGTAGAGCGGGCTTCCGTCGAGCCCCGCGACGCGCATCGCCGCGACTTCCAGCCGGTCATACAGGCGGGCGTACGTAGCGCTCTTGAGCGTCACATACGCGCCCGACGCCAGCGCACCGAGCACGCCCGTGACCACGAGCGCGCCCAGCAGGGCGACGCGCCACCGACTTCGGCGGAGCAGCCGGAGATGGAAG
>DASQGM010000053.1:0-5632 GCA_035632615.1 bacterium
CGAGGCGACCTGGCCGAGCGAAAACCCGAGATCCTTGAGCGCGAGAATGCGGTGAAGAACGGCGAGCTGGGACGCCGCGTAGTACCGGTACCCCGTTGCCGGGTCGACGCGCGCCGGTGTGAGCAGACCGAGTTCGTCGTAGTGTCGGAGGGTCTTCACCGACACGCGGCACAGCGCCGAGAAATCGCCGATCTTGATCATGATGTTGTTCTACACCTTCCCCCGAACGGAGAGTCAAGCCCTCCAACCGGCCGCGCAGGGTCCAACGCCCTGGCAGGAACCGTCACCGTCGACGGTGAATTTGTAGGTTGTATGATGACCGATAACTCTTCTCACGCTTCCCGCCCGGTTGCGCTCGAGCGCCTCCAGCCCTCGGCAGTCCACCTGCGCATTCGGGACCGGATCCGCCGGTACATCGTTGACAATCGGCTCCGGCCCGGGGACCGACTCCCCACCGAGGGAACCTTGGCGGCCCAACTCGGCGCCTCGCGGACTGGCGTTCGCGAGGCGCTGCGGTCCCTCGAGGCCATCGGCGTGATCAACACGCGCCAGGGTTCCGGCCGGTACGTCGGGGCGTTTGACCTCCGCGCCCTTGTCCATGGCCTCTCGTACGCGCTCGTGTTCGACGCCGCGAGCATCCGGGAGCTCTTACAAGTGCGGCGGGCTCTCGAGGCGTGGTTCCTTGGCGCTGCGCAGAAGACGCTCGACCGCGCCGCGCTCGACGAGCTCGACGCGCTCGTGAGCGCGATGCGCGGCAATGCCGCGCGGGGCGCGCTGTTCATTGCGGAGGACCGGGCGTTTCACCTAACCCTGTTCCGCGGGCTGCACAACGGCGTGCTCAACACGTTGTTGGAGGCGTTCTGGAGTCTGTTCGAGACCGCGTTGGCGGAGCCGCTCCGGCGCTCGGCGGACCTGCTGCGCACGGTGCGCTATCACGCGGCCATCGTCCGCGCGCTCAGGGGCGGACACCTCGGACGCGCGCAGATCGGGTTGGAACGGCATTTCGACGACGTCCAGGGCCGCCTCGCGGGCCGGGCCCTGTCCCATCCGCTGGAGCGTCTGAGCTGATGCATGTCAATCCGAACCGACCTTGGGGAGGTGACCGATGATCAGGAGTCCGTGGGTGCGGGGCATCCGCCCCGCCGTGTTGTGTCTTGCGTTGTGCGTTCTATTGATCGCGCCGGCGTTCAGCCAGGCCCAGGCGCCGACGACCGTTTCGTACTGGTTGTGGCTGGACGATCCCACCGATCCGATGTTCCCCGCGCTCATCAAGGAGTTCAACGACTCGCACCCCGGGATCCGCGTCGTGCCGCAGGTGATTCCGCTCGACCAGTTTCACGACAAGCTGGTGACCGCGATCTCCGCCGGAAGCGGTCCCGACGCGTCGCGGTTCAAGGACTGGTGGCTGGGAGAGTTCGTGCAGGCGGGCGCGCTGGAGCCGCTGTCGCCGTACGTCGCGCGCTGGAGCGGCCGAAATGATGTGATCGCCAACCTGTGGAACACCGGCCGCATCTCGCCCACCGGCCTGATCTACATGATGCCGCACCAGTTCATCACGTTCTACCTGTACTACCGGAAGGACTGGTTCCAGCAGGCCGGGCTGCAGCCGCCACGGACGTTCGACGAGTTCGTAGCCGCGGCGAAGCGACTCACGGATCCGGCGCACAACCGATACGGGTTTGGGCTGCGCGGCGGTGGTGGCGGCCAGGACCAGTGGCTCGCGTTCATGGTGGCCGGCGGCGCCCGGATAGTGGACGCGCTCGGCCACGTCGTTGTCAATTCGCCGAAGGCCGTGGCGGTCAATCAGTGGTACATCGATCTGTATCGGACGCAGAAGGTCGCGCCGCCCAGCGCGCCGAGCGACGCGTACGCGCAGGTGCTCGGTGCGTTCGAGGGCGGGATTACCGCCATGTTTGCGCACCACGTCGGGTCGTCGGTGCTGGTCACCGATAAGCTCGGCGCCACCGCGGTCGGGGTGGTCCCGATCCCGGTGGCGGATCCGAAGGCGCCGGCCACGATGGCGACGATGGCGGGCAACATGATGCTCCGCGGGTCGAAGAACAAGGCGGCGGCGTGGACATTCGTCTCCTGGCTGACCGAGCGCCAGGCGATGGACGAGTGGAGCCGGTCGCGGCAGGGACAGCTGCCCGTCCTCACGTCGCTGGCCGCCAGCCCCTCCTACCAGAACAACGTGTTCTTCAAGACGTCGTTCGACGAGGCGAAGTACGCGATCACCTGGCCGGGGCTCCCTGGAGTGGGTTATGTCTCCGCGCAACTGTGGCAGCAGCTGATGCAGCAGGCGCTGCTCGGACAGATTTCGAGCCAACAGATGCTTGACCGCATTGCGACGGCGCTCGCGTCCAAGTAATGGCAAACGACGCGCGGGGCGCTCTGCTCCGTCCCCCCGCGTCCCGCGCGCGGTCCGATCGGGCGCTCGCGTACCTACTGCTGGCGCCCGCGTGCGCGCTGTTGCTCGGCCTGATCGCCTATCCCTTGCTGCGGGCGGTCTGGCTTAGCGTGCACGACGTTCGGCTGCTCCAGCTCGGGACGGCGACGTACGTGGGCGGTGCCCAGTACTTGGCCTCGTGGGCCGACCCGGCGTTTTGGATCGCGGTGCGCCAGACCGTGATCTGGACCGTCGGGGTCGTCGGCGCGCAGCTCGTCTTCGGGATGTGCGGGGCGCTCCTGCTGAACAAACCCTTCCGGGGGCGGGCGTTCTGGCGGGGGGTCGCCCTCATTCCTTGGGCCAGTTCAAGCGTACTGGTGGCCCTGATGTGGCTGTGGCTGCTCGACAGCAACTACGGGGTGCTGAACGACGTCTTGCGGCGCCTCGGGCTGCTCCACACGGCGTTTGCTTGGCTCTCCGAGCCGAGGACGGCGCTCCCGGCCGTGATGCTGGCGGCGATATGGCAGGGCACCCCGTTCTTCGCCGTCATGCTGTTGGCCGGTCTCCAGGCGATTCCGGAGGATCTATACGAGGCCGCGCGGATCGACGGCGGCAACGCGTGGGCCGCGTTTCGGTACGTCACGCTGCCGCTGCTCCGCCCGACGATCCTGATCACGACGATGCTCCGCACGATGTGGGTGGCCAACTACATGGACCTGACGTTTGTCATGACGGGAGGCGGTCCGGGCGTGGCCACGCTGACCGTCCCGTTGTATGCCTACTTCGCCGCGTACAAGCGGCTGGCGATCGGTGCCGGGGCGGCCGTCGCGATGCAGCTTGCCGTGGTGCTGGCGGGCGCGGTGCTCATTTACATGCGGCTCCTGGGCTCGGTGGAGGCCGCCGAATGAGTCCGACCCTTCGCAACCTGCCGCACCGGGCGCTGCTCACCGTGTGGTTGGGCCTGGTGATCCTCCCGTACGTCTGGATGCTGGTGACCTCCCTGAAGGATCCACGGGAGCTCTACATCTTTCCGGTGCGATACTGGCCCGCGCACCCAACGCTCGCGGGGTTCGCGCAGCTCTTTCAGAGCACCCCGTTCCCACGCTACATGTTGAACAGCTTCGTCGTAGCGACCGGCACCTGCGTCATTGCGCTCACCGCCGCAACAGCGGCCAGTTACGCGCTCTCCCGTCTGCCGATGCGCGGGAAGCGGGTGCTGTTGTTTGTCTTCTTGGCGACGCAGCTGTTCCCGGCGATCCTGCTCGTCATTCCTCTCTTCGTGATCATGCGCTCGCTGCATCTGCTGAACACGTACGGCTCGTTGATCCTCGCGGACGCGGCGTTTGCCGTGCCTTTCGCGACGTGGTTGATGACGGGATTCTTCAACGCGTTGCCCCGCGAGCTCGACGAGGCGGCGACGATCGATGGGTGCGGGCGGCTACAGGCGTTTCGCTACGTCCTGCTGCCGCTGGTGGCCCCCGGATTCGCGGCCGCGGGCACGTACATCTTCCTGTACTCCTGGAACGAGTTCATCTATGCGCTGACGTTCACCGCGGACACAAGCGCGCGGACCATCCCGGTTGGCCTCCAAACGTTCATGGGCGAGTTCATCATCCGCTGGGATCTGCTGATGGCTGGCGGCGTGATCACCGCGGTGCCGGTCATCGTCCTGTTCATGGTCGTGCAACGGGAACTCATCGCCGGGCTCACCGCCGGCGCCGTCAAGGGATAGGAGGACGGTCGTGCCCAGTACCCGATCGCACGCGGCCATCCCGCTCGACCGGGGTGCCGCTCAGATTCGGCGCGATGTCATCGTGCAGACGGTGGTGGCCGCTAGCGGGCACCCGGGCGGGGCGCTCGGGGCCGCGGAGATTCTGGCGACGCTGTACTTTCGGGAGTTGCGGCACGATCCGGCCGCGCCGGACTGGCCGGATCGCGACCGCTTCGTTCTGAGTAACGGGCATCTCTGCGCGGGCCTGTACTCCGCGCTGGCCCGCACCGGATATTTCCCACCGGCAGAGCTCCTGACGTTCCGGCGGATCGGGTCGCGCCTGCAAGGGCATCCCTCGCACGTCGATCTTCCCGGCGTCGAGACGTCCGGCGGGCCGCTGGGGCAGGGGCTGTCCGTGGCCAACGGGATCGCGCTTGGCGTGCGCCTGAAGCGGATGCCTGCCCGCGTGTATTGTCTAGTGGGAGACGGGGAGCTTCAGGAGGGCCAGATCTGGGAAGCGGCCATGACCGCGGCCCATTACCGCCTCGACCACGTCTGCCTGATCGTGAACGACAACGGGCTGCAGATCGACGGCGCCACGTCGCTGGTGAAGCGGGTCGATCCGATCGCCCCACGCTTCCAGGCGTTTGGCTGGCGCGTCCAGGAGATCGACGGACACGATCTCGACGCGATCGCGGGCGCCTTCGAACGATTTCACGAGACGAGGGGGCTGCCGACGGCGATCATCGCGAAGACGGTGATGGGAAGGGGGGTGTCCTTTATGGAAGGGGATGCCAAGTGGCACGGGACCGCGCCGTCCGAAGACCAGGCGGTGCGGGCACTCCGAGAGCTGCCGCCCGGGTTCGCGGCGGACCTGTGGGATGGTGCACCCGCATGACCGTGGAGATGGCCGCCCGCGAACGGAAGGCCATGCGCGATGCATTCGGGGAGGCGCTCGTCGAACTTGCCCAGGTCGACGAGCGGATCGTTGCGCTGACGGCCGATCTCGCCGAGTCGGTGCGCGTCCATCACTTCGCGGCGCGGTTCCCCGACCGGTTCTTCCAGATGGGCGTCGCCGAACAGGACATGATCGGCACGGCCGCCGGGTTGGCGCTCACGGGATTCGTTCCGTTCGCGACGACCTTTGCCGTCTTTGCGACGAGCCGCGCCAATGAGCAGGTGCGCCTCGCCGTCGCCTACAACCGGGCCAACGTGAAGATCGCGGTCAGCCACGGCGGCCTGAGCGTTGGGGAGGACGGCGCGACGCATCAGGCCCTTGAGGACATCAGCGCGATGCGCGAGCTCCCGGGGATGACCGTCGTCGCGCCGGCGGATGCTTGCGAAGCCGCGAAGGCCACACGGGCGGCCGCCGCACATCTCGGCCCGGTGTATCTCCGCCTCGGCCGCACCGCAACGCCGATCGTGACCGGCCCGGACACGCCGTTTGAGTTGGGCAAGGGCTACGTGATGCGGCGGGGGGATGATCTCACCGTGGCGGCGACAGGCACCATGGTGCCCGTCGCGCTCGATGCCGC
>DASQGM010000054.1:0-3948 GCA_035632615.1 bacterium
GGGCGCGGCCGCCCCTCCCGCCGGGACACAGTCGCCGGGTGCCGCCCCAAGCGCGGCCGCCCCTCCCGCGGGGACGCCGCCGGGCGCCGCCCCAAGCGCGGCCACGCCGCCAGCCGGGACACCGGTGCCGGGCGCCGCCCCAAGCGCGGCCACGCCGCCCGCCGGTGCCTCGAAGCGGGGACCCAGCGGCGGTCCCCCCGGAGTGGGGTCGCCACGGGTCGCCGCCCCTGCTGCGCCCTCCGGAGGAGCCTCGCAGCGCGCTTTCACGCAGCGTGTCGCAGCACTCGTGGCGCAGGCCAACGTCCACTATGCACGGGCGCAGGAAGCGCTTCGCGCGGGGGACTACCCGACGTACGGCCGTGAGATCGGGGCCCTGGGCCGCGTGCTCGACGAGCTCAGGCAGGTGACCGGCGCGCCGTAGCGCGGAGGCGGGCATGCGCGATTCGCATCCGGACTTCTCCGCGCAGGGCCATGGGCGAGGCGAACCGGGCGACGCGGGCGAGAACGCGACCGGACGCGTCGAAGCGTTCAGCGACGGCGTGTTCGCGATCGCGATCACGCTGCTTGTGCTCGAGTTGCACGTCCCGGACCGTGCCGCGGGCGTGCCGCTCACGGCCGCCCTCGCCGGTCAGTGGCCATCCTATCTGGCGTTTCTGACCAGCTTCGCTACGATCGGCATCATGTGGATCAACCACCACCGGATGTTCACGCTGATCCGGCGGTCCGATCATACCCTTCTCGTGTTGAATGGGCTGCTGCTGCTCGCGATCACGGCCGTGCCGTTTCCGACCGGGTTGGTCGCGGCCTACCTCCCGTATCGGGACGCGCGGACCGCGGTGATGGTGTACTGTGGCACGTTCACGGTGATCGCGGTGTTCTTCAATGTGCTGTGGCGGTACGCGTCCTCCGGCCACCGGTTGCTGGATCCCAGGATCGACCGGCAGGCGGCGTCGGCGATCACCCGAGCGTACGCGTTCGGCCCGGCGCTGTACCTCGCGTCGTTTTGCCTCGCGGTGGTGTCCGCCGCCGCGGCGCTGGTGCTGACGGTGGCACTCGCAACGTTCTTCGCGCTCCCGCCGCGCCGGGGCCCGACGGCCTGACCGGCGATCACGACGACCGGAGCCGGGCGAGCGCGGCGGCGTACTCCGCGGGGGTGTTGATGTTCTCGAACGACGCGAGGGTGGGGTCGAGACGGCGTAGTTCATCCTCCTCGACTACCCGCACGCTTACGGCGTCGAGGAATCCCGTGGTAGGGCCGTGCCGCGCGACGCAGCGGCGCATCGCATCGAGGCACGCCGGTGTGTAAACGGCGTGCAGCGGCTCGTAGCCTCGGCCGTGGCGCGGAATGACGACGTCCGCGTCGCCGGCCAGCGCCGCCAGGTGACGGATCAGCGCAGGGTTGAGAAACGGCATGTCGCAGGCGCACACGAACGCGGGGCCGTTCGCGTGGAGCACCCCGGTATAGACGCCGGCGAGCGGATGTCCGGAGGGGAGCGCGTCTCCCGCCGTCTGGAATCCCGCGTGCGCCAGGTGTGCGAAGCACTCCGGCGTGTTCGTCACCACCAGGAGCGGATCGGCCCCCGCCTCGCGGAGACGGGCGGCGATTACCTCCACGAGTACGCGTCCGTCTATGGGGAGCAGGGCCTTGTCACGGCCCATCCGGCGGCTCTGCCCGCCCGCGAGGATCACGCCGGAGATCGTCACGGCCCGAGTATACCATCGCGGTCCGCCCGCGCCCCAGGACGATGCGGGGCGGTCGACGAACCAGGGAGCACGGACGGTGTCGTGGAGGGAGCCGCGATGGACGAGGGCGAGGCCGAGAGGATGCTCAAGGCGTTTGGCGCCCAGGTCGCGCAGTTCATGGACCGGCGGCGCGAACTGAAGGTGCGCGCGGCGAGCGCGATCGAGGGACACGATCGGACGGCCGTGGCCGCCGTGCTCGCTCAGCTCGGCACCGAGGCGTCCGAGTTGCACCGGCAGTGGTTGCACGTGACCAATCTCGTACTCCAGGAGGAGCGCGAGGCGTACAGCGAGATTGCGCGCCTCTTGGAGCAGGCGGGGCAGGCCGAGACGTTCCGTCCGGCGCCGTAGGAGCGGGGCGTCGTCACACTCCCGTTACATCGGACCGCCCGCGACTGTCCGGCGCGAGTGGCCCCGGTGTGCGGGCCGCGGCGCCCGGAGAGGGACCCGGCGCCCGCGCACCGAATTCGCATTACCCTACGGACCGGGTACGATGCTATCGAGGGAGGTAAATATGAAGATCGAGGACGTGCTCGCTGATTGTCGACGTGCCCACGTGCGTCTCTCACGCCGTGAGCTGATTCGCATGGCGGCGCTCGGCGCCGCCGCGGCCGGAGGACTCGGCTCGATGTTCGGGGGCGCGACCGAGGCCCGGGCGGCGGCGATGGTCGGCAAGCGTGGGGGCGTGTGGCGGATGGCGATCCCCGGGAATCCCACCGCGTATCCCATCACGATTCCCGGAAAACTCGTGGACATTCTGGTCGACAAGACGATTTTCAGCACGCTCGTGAAGTACCAGCTGCACAACGGCGCCATCCAAGTCGTCCCCGACCTCGCGCAGTCGTGGACGGCCAACGCCACGCTGACCGAGTACACGTTCCGGCTGCGCTCCGGCGTGAAGTGGCACGACGGCCAACCGTTCACTGCGGACGACGTGAAGTTCACCATGGACGCGACGCTCAATCCCAAGGTGAACGCGGGGATGGCCGGCGTCGTGTCCGCGATCTCGCAGACGACGGTCGTCGACCCCACCACGGTCAAGTTCACGCTCAAGTACCCGTATGCGTCGCTGCCCGTGATGCTGGGCTACAACGTCGCGATCGTCCCGAAGCATCTGCTGGAGAACCAGGATCTGAACCAGCCGGTGCAGTTCATCCGGAACCCCGTGGGGACCGGGCCGTTCAAGTTCAAGACGTTTGCACAGGACAGCTACCTGGAAGTCTCGGCCAACTCCGACTACTATTTTGGCGCCCCGATGCTCGACGGGATCGTGTTTAAGGTGATCCCGGACGGCAACGTCCGCTTGGCACAGCTCAAGGCCCGCGAGATCGACTTTGCCGTGATCGATCCGCCGCAGGTCGCCGCGGTCCAGGGCGCGGCGGGCATCGAGCTCCGCCGGGCCCCCCAGGTCAACTACTACTTCTTCGCGATCAACCACGACTTGCCGAAGTTCGCGGACGTGCGCGTCCGTCAGGCGCTGACGTACGCGATCGACAAGCCGGCGATCGTGAAGAACATCCTGAAGGGCGACGGGCGTCCGGCGACGGGCCCGATCAACCCGCTCCTCGGCGCGTACTACAACCCGAGCGTCGAGACGTATGCGTACAGCCTGGACAAGGCGCAGGCGCTGCTCGCCGAGGCCGGATGGAAGAAGGGGTCCGACGGCGTGCTGGTCAACGGCAAGGGCGAGAAGTTTACGCTGCTCTTCAACGGGCCGAAGGGCTACCCGGTGATGGAGCAGGTGATGACCTACGCGCAGCAGCAGTATCAGAAGCTGGGGTTCGACGTCACGCTCGACATCGTGGACTGGCCCGTGCATTTGCAGAAGTACCACGACCGCAAGTACGATCTGTTGATGGAGTGGTGGATCACCCCGCCCGACGCCGATCTGTACGACCACTACTACAGCCGGTCCTCGAACAACTGGTGGGGGTACAAGAACGCGGCGCTCGACCAGATGCTGATCAAGGCGCGCAGCGAGCCCGACCAGCAGAAGCGCATCGCCATGTATCACGGTATCCAGGCGGCGATCGCGAAGGACGTGCCGCTGGTGTACCTGTATTACCCGCCGGAGCTCCAGGCGCTCAGCTCGCGCACGCAGGGGCTGCCGTTGATCGGGTACCGGGATGCCCTCACGTGGACGTCGCAGGTATGGCTCGCGTGACGACCATCTGAGCCGCTCCACGCTCGGCGGTAGGGCCCCGGGGG
>DASQGM010000055.1:0-3773 GCA_035632615.1 bacterium
AGCATCCACACCGGGTTCGGCGCGACGCCGCCTTTGTTTCCCGAGTGATTGTCGCGATCCGCGCCCTCGGCGACGAGCGTGATGCCGAGGATGCCACGGTTGCCGAGCGAGACCGTGGGCGCGCCGGACGGATGCAACCCCCCGTCCGAGATGTAGACGAGGTCGGCCGCGAGCCTGGCCCGGTGGTCCCGGACGAACCCGCCAAGGCTCCGCGAGCCCGACTCCTCTTCGCCCTCGAACACGAACTTCAGGTTGATCGGCGGACCGCCCGCCGCCTCCATCCACGCGTTCGCCGCGAGCACGTGCGTGATGAGCTGCCCTTTGTTGTCGCCGGTGCCCCGGCCGTACAGTTTCCCGTCGCGGAGGGTCGGCTCGAACGGCGGCGTCTCCCACAACTCGAGCGGTTCGGGCGGCTGCACGTCGTAGTGCCCGTAGCACAGCAGCGTGTACGCCTGCGGATCCCGAGTGATCTCGCCGTATACGATCGGCTGCGTCTCGGTCGGGATGACCTCCGCCGGGATCCCGAGCCCGTGAAGCACATCGGCGAGGTAACGGGCGCACTCCTTCACGCCTATGTCCTGCGCGCTGATGCTCGGCTGCCGCACCAACCCTTTGAGCGTCTCGAGGGCTTCGCCGCGGTGTTCATCGATATACCGGTGCACACGGGCCATGGACATCTGCGGTCCTCCGGTCCTGATACGGGTGTTCTCGGGGGTTATGCCAGCGGCGCATGCCGCGAAAACAGGCGCCGGCAAGACGACGGCTCGGCGCGCCTACGGCACCATCGTGGCTGTAAAGCCGAGCGCGTGCAGGGCGTTCACCAAGCGGTCCGCGGTCGGCCGATCGAGGTAGCCCCCGACCCACACGCGGTACGGCGCGTCCGTCGTGACCGAGGTCGAGTATCCACGCTTCTGCAGCCGCTGAGCGAGTTCGTCGGCATCCTGCCGGACGTCAAACGTCCCGACCTGGACGTGGAACCGCCCCGACGTCGGGGAGGCGGGCACCTGAGGGGGCGCAACCGGCGCCGCTGATCCGGAAGGCGCCGGCCCGGCGGCGGGTGTCCCCGGAGGCACCGCGCCGGGGACGGTCACTCCGCCCGATGCGGGCCCAGTACCTGTCGGGTCACCGGATGTCCCAGGCGATTGTGCTCCCGCAGATGTCGACCCCGGGGCTCCCGGGGACGATGGTAGGCTGGCCGTTGCCGACCCGGAAGGCGCGGGCGCGGAAGGCGCCGGTCCTGGGGAGCTCGAGCGGGAGGATGTGCCCCCCGCGCCCGACGCGGGTGCCGACGGTCTCGCGAGCGGGATCGTCAAGTCCACGCCCGGGTTCGTGACCCCCTGGGCCGGTGTGTGTCGAGCGTCGGGAGGAGCAGCCGGTACTGCGGGTTGCGCATGCGCAGGCTGCGCCTGCCCCGACGCCGTCGGTCCGAGCACGGGCCTCGCGACCGGCGCGGTACCGGGAACCGGGGACGTCTGCGGTCGCGGCGGGGCCGTCACCGCCGTATCCTGGCGGAGAGACGCCGGCACCGTGATACCCGCAGCCGCACCGGCCGGAGCAGCGGCCGGAAGCCTCGTCTGTGAAGGGGGAGGCGTGGCGACCCGTGGCGCGACGGCGGACGGCGGCGCCGCCGAGATGATTGCCTCATGATGGGGCGCGCCCGGCAACGGCGAAGGCGGCACCACAGAGCCGGGTCCTGAGTGAGGAGCACCGGCGATCGATGTCCGCGTGGGAGCGAGGCCCGGGCCCGACGCAGCGGTCTCTGCGGATCCGGCACGCGCCGCCGTTCCAGCAGGCACCGGCCTAGGAAACAGCACGGCGCCTGCCACGTACCCGATCGAGATGGCGGCGATGAAGAGTCCTGCGAAGACTCCCGCATTGGTCCGACTCATCGTCGCCCCACCGCCTCGCCCAGTCTTCGAGACCAGCATTCCCCGCATGTTATGCTCTCGCACCGGCGCGGCTTGAGCATACCCGCCCGTGTATGTGTCTTCCCTCTCGCACGGGTCTTCCTTCCATCCATAGTGTCGTTTCCGCGCGATCCTTCTATGGATGACCCACGGACGACCCAAGTTAATTCTATTATACTTCAATATTTCCGCAAAATTCGCCCACAATTGCCCCGGACGGTCGACACGTTACTGCAGGCCCAGGCTTTTGCGTACCGTGGGGTTGAGCGAGTACACCCCGACGATCTCGCCGCTTGCAAGGATGTGCCCCTGCATCGCCCGCAGGACGTCCGGACCGCTGAAGTTGCCCGACACGGCGAGATGGGCGGTGTCCAGCGCGTACACGGTGAAGTGATAATGGTGCACCCGTTCGTCGTTCCACGGCGGGCACGGACCATCGTACCCGCCGTGCGCGCCGGGCGTGAAGCTGTTAGCGCCACGTACTCCGTACGTGGTCGGACCCACCGGCTTGCCGTTCTCGACGACCCCGTTGGAATCCGCGCCGACCGACAGCCCTTTGGCGGTCGCGGGAACGTCCACCAGAACCCAGTGATAGAAGTCGACGCGCCGCAGATTGGCGGGGAGCGTCTTGCCCTCCTGGTTCGCATTGGTAAACACCGATGGCACGTCGGTGTCGTGGGTGATGATCGCGTACGAAGCGGTCCCGGCCGGCCCGGCGGACCAGGAGATGGCCGGGCTCACGTTCGGGCCGCTGGTTGCGTGGCCCCGCCCGTCGGGAACGCAGTAGGCGTCTTCCTGTGGAACGACCCCGCCCGGCGTGAGGCCGGAGACGATCACGGTCAGCGAAGCCGGCGTCGCCGCCCAGCCCGCGCCGATGGTGCGCGGAGATAGAGGAAGACCGGCCATCAGGAACGCGATCAGAAAGAGCCGCCCGTGCCCACGTCGTGCCATTCCAATTCCTCCCGGCAGGCAAGCATCGCGGCGGCCTCCTCGTCACCAGAGGTCGCCATCGACCGTATCGTCCCACCGGCGCGGGACGCCGTCAACGGTGCGGCGCTGTCCGCGCCCACGCGCCCGGGTCGCCCGACGCGGGAGCCCGGTCAGGAATCCGTCACGGTCCGGGGCGGTGCGTGGAGCCCTCCACGCGTGAGCGACGCGAGCAGGCCGACGACACACAGGATGCCGAACACGCCGAACGCGGTGTGGGTCGCCGCAAGGAACGGCGCGTGGAGCTCGGGCGTGATCGTTGCCCCGCCAAGATACGCGTTGAAGATCAGGGTCACCATCCCCATGCTGAGCATCTGGCCGACGAGGCGCATCGTTGACAGCGTGTTCGACGCGACGCCGTAGATCTCGTGTCCCACCGAGCTCATCACCGCGTTGGTGTTCGGCGACGAGAACAGGCCGAATCCCAACCCGACGACGAGCAGGCTGCCGACGATGAACGACGCGGGCGTGGCGTCGTGTATCGTCGCCAGCAGGAACAGCCCGGTGGCCGTCAGCGCCATGCCGATCGACGCCGGCCAGCGCGGCTCTACCCGGTCGGAGAGCCGGCCCGCAAAGGGCGACGACGCGGCTTGCAGCACCGCCTGCGCGAGGAGGATGACACCGGCGCGGTCCGCCGACAACCCTCGGACATATTGCAGGTAGAGGCTCAACAGAAACGCGGTGGCGTACGTGGCGCTGTAGTTGAGAAGCGCGGCCAGATTTGAGAACGCGTACACCCGATTCTCGAGGAACAGACGCACGTTCAGGATCGGGTACGCGATGCCGCTCTCCCGCCGGACGAACGCCCCCGCAGCCGCGAGCCCGAGCAGCACGAGAACCACGCCGGAGCGCCCGGGCAGCAGGGTCAGCCCGTACATC
>DASQGM010000056.1:0-11956 GCA_035632615.1 bacterium
GCGACATGTCGGGGAACCGGGAGCCGAGCGCCGCGTCTTTCGGGCCGACGAGGGGGTTCGTGCCGGTGAAATTGATGTGGTCGGTGATCAGCATCAGGTCGCCGGCGCGGAACGAAGGGTTCAGCCCGCCCGCGGCGTTCGTCACGATCAACGTGTGCACGCCGAGCGCGTGAAGCACGCGCACCGGGAACGTCACGTGCTCCGCCGTGTGGCCCTCGTAGAGGTGCACCCGGCCTTGCAGCGCGGCGACGCGGCGCCCCTCCAGGCGCCCCAGGATCAGCCGGCCGCGGTGCCCTTCCGCGGTCGGGACCGGGAAGTGTGGGATCTCGGCGTACGAGACGGTCGCCTCCGCATCCACGACGTCGGCCAGACCCCCGAGGCCGCTGCCGAGCACGATCCCGACTTCCGGAACCAGCCCGCCGCCGCCCGAGTGCGCGCGCACCGCGGCCACCGCCTCGCCGATCCGGTCGCGCAGGCTCACGCGCCCAGCACCTCCCGGAGCACGCTCGCGCCCACGCGCGGCACCGGCGCGCCGAGGGCGTCAGCCACGGTCGCGCCCACGTCCGCGAACGTCGGTCGCACGCCGAGATCCACGCCGCCCCGCACGGGCGGGCCGGCGACAAGCAGCGGGACGTGCTCGCGCGAGTGGTCGGTGCTCGCCGTGGTCGGGTCGTTGCCGTGGTCGGCGGTGAGGATCAACAGATCGCGGCCGCCCAGGCCGTCCACGATGGGCGCCAGGCCGGCGTCGATCCGCTCGAGGTCGTCTCCGTAGCCGCGGGGGTCGTTGCGGTGGCCGTACAACGTGTCCAGGTCCACCAGGTTCGTGAAGATCAGCCCGCTCGACACCGTCGTCATAGCGCGCCGCGTCTGCGCCAGACCGTCCGCGTCGTCGTGGGTGTGCACCGCCTCGGTGATGCCGCGCCCGGCGAACAGATCGGGGATCTTACCGATCCCCACGACCGGCGCGCCGGCGTCGTGGAGCCGGTCGAGCACCGTCGGCTCGGGCGGCGGCACCGAAAAGTCCCGCCGTCGGTCCGTGCGCACGAACCGCCCCGGTTCTCCGACGAACGGCCGGGCGATCACCCGGCTCACCGCGTGCGGCCCGACCAGCACCTCGTCCCGCGCGATGCGGCAGTAGCGGTACAACTCGTCAACCGGGATTACCGCCTCGTGCGCGGCGATCTGGAAGACGCTGTCGGCGGAAGTGTAGACGATGGGGCGACCCGTCCGGAGGTGCTCCTTGCCGAGCTCCACGATGATCGCGGTGCCGGACGCCGGCCGGTTGCCGAGGACTCGCCGGCCGATGCGCGCCTCGAACGCGGCGATTACGTCGCTCGGAAACCCGTGGGGATACGTCGGAAACGGGCGGACCAGCGGGACGCCCATCAACTCCCAGTGCCCCGTCGTGCTGTCCTTGCCCGCGGCCGTCTCGACCATCTTGCCGAACGCGCCGACCGGCGCGGGATCCGGCGGCACGCCCTCGACGGGTACGATCCGCCCCAGGCCGAGGCGGCCCATCACGGGGAGCCGAAGCCCCCCGCACGCCGCCGCCGTGTGGGACAGCGTGCTCGACCCGGCGTCGCCGTACCGGTCGGCGTCCGGCAGCGCGCCGACCCCGCAGCCGTCGAGGATGATCACGATCACACGGTCAAACGGCGGCATCCCACGTCAGCGCTCCCGAAGCCGTCGCTTGGGCGCATGCGCTCTCGGATCCGACCTCGCGCCCCTTATCGCGCGACACCCAAGCGGTCGCACGCGGCCAGGAGCCCGATGATCGACTTGGCGTCGCATACCTCCCCGGAGGACACGAGACGCCGCGCGTCGACGAGCGGACGCGGCTCGACGCGGAGATCCTCTTCCTCTCGATGGGTCGGACGCGGGCTCAGCTCGCGCGCGAGATAGACGTACAGTTCCTCGCTCATGACGCCCGGCGACGGGTAGAACGACAGCAACCGGTCCCACCGCGCGGCCGCGCAGCCGACCTCCTCGGCCAGCTCACGGCGGGCGCACACGTCCGGCGGCTCGCCCGGCTCGATTGTTCCGGCGGGCACTTCGAGCAGCTCCCGGCCGACGGCGTGCCGGAACTGCCGCACCAGCAGCACCTCGCCGGACGCCGTCACCGGGACGATCGCGACCGCGCCCCGGTGCTCCACGATCTCGGCCACCATCCGGCGGCCGCTCGGCAACTCGATCTCGTCCAGCCGGACCCCGATCACCTGGCCGTCGAAGACCCGGCGGCTTCCGATGAGGCGGGGCGTCACTCCCCCGCGGGGGCGCCCGACGTCGCGTACACGGGCGTGCCCTCGCGCGCGGCCAACTCGCGGAACGCCTTGAGGATGCGGTGCGTGATCGGTCCGGGCTTGCCCGTGCCGATCGTGCGGCCGTCGACCTGTACGACGGGTCCGAGCTCGGCGCCGGTCCCGGTCAGGAAGCACTCGTCCGCGGTGTACACGTCGTGCAGCGACATGATGTGCTCCGCGGCCGGGATGTGCAGCTCGTGGCACAGATCGAGCACGGTCTGCCGCGTCACGCCCTGCAGGATCCCGAGGTGCACCGGCGGCGTGAGCACGCGGCCGCGCCTGACCACGAAGATGTTGTCGGCCGTGCACTCGGCGACGTACCCGTGGGTCGTCAGCATCAACCCCTCGTCCGCCCCCGCCAGGTTCACCTCGAGCCGCCCCATGATGTTGCTCAGGTAGTTGCACGTCTTGATCCGCGGGTTGAGCACGTCGAGCGGCCGCATCCGGGTGGACGTCGTGACCAGCTTGAGGCCGTTCTGGTACGCGGCCTCGGGGTACAGCTGAATCGTGTCCACGATGATCACGACCGTCGGGGTCGGACACTTGCGCGGATCGATCCCGAGGTCGCCCCGGCCGCGCGAGATCACCGGGCGAATGTACGCGTCGCGCAGGCCGCTGCGGCGAACGGTTTCGAGGATCGCCTCCGCCATCGCCTCGCGGGTCATCGGAATCTTCAACTGCAATGTATGCGCTGACTCGAACAACCGGTCCACGTGCTCCTGGAGCTTGAAGATGCGGCCGTGGTATGCCCGGATCCCCTCGAAAATGCCATCCCCGTACAGAAATCCGTGGTCATACACCGAGACGGTCGCCTGGTCCTTGGGCACGAACCGGCCGTCTACGTAGGCCTCGATGGCCATACCCGATCCCCTCCCACCCCGCGGCCCCGCCGCGGCATCTGTTTACCTGTATGTGCCGTGCTTCGCGGCCTTTCAGACGGCCTCCTCTCGGCCCGGCCGCACCGCTACGCGCCTCCGGACACGCGCTCCTCCCCGGGCGCCGGTGAGCCGGCGGCCGCGCCAAGGGGATCGCCGGGCGCCGCCAGCGCCGGCTCGTCCCGCCGCGCGCCGTCCGCGGCCGCGCGGGCGTGCCGCAGCGCCGCTGCGACGAAGTCCCGGTACAGGGGATGCGGCCGGTTCGGCCGGGATCGGTACTCGGCGTGGAACTGCGTGCCGAGGAACCACGGATGATCCGCAAGCTCCACGATCTCCACGAGGTTGCGCTCCGGGTACACCCCGGTGACCCTGAGGCCGTGGCGCGTCAACACGGCGAGGTAGTCGTTGTTGACCTCGAACCGGTGCCGGTGGCGTTCCTCCACGTCGTCGACGCCGTACGCGCGGTGCGCGAGCGAGCCCGGCGCGAGCCGGCATGGGTACAGGCCGAGCCGCATCGTGCCGCCCTTGTCGGTGACCGCCTGTTGTTCCGGCAGCAGGTGGATCACCGGGTGCGGCGTGCCGGGATCCACCTCGGTCGTGTTGGCGCCGTCCAGCCCGCAGACGTGCCGGGCGAACTCGACGACCGCCCACTGCATCCCGTAGCAGACGCCGAAGAACGGCACGCGCTGCTCGCGTGCGTACCGCACGGCTTTGACCTTCCCTTCGACCCCGCGCGCGCCGAACCCGGGGCACACCAGCACCCCGTCGCACTCCCGGAGCCGGGCGGCGATTGCGGACTCGTCGAGGCCCTCGAGCTCCTCGGAGTCCAGCTTCACGATCCGCACCCGGCAACCGGCGGCGATCCCGCCGTGCCGCAGCGCCTCTTCGATGCTGACGTACGAGTCCTCGTTGCCCATGTACTTGCCGACGAGCGCGATTCGGATTGTCGCCTCCGGGTGCAGGAGCCGCTCCACCATCCGGCGCCACTCCGAGAGGTCGGGCGGCCGGACCGGGAGGTGCAGGCGCCGCTCGGCCAGCCGGGCGAGCCCTTCATCCTCGAGGATGAGCGGGACCTCGTAGATGCTCTGCACGTCGATCGCCTGGATCACCGCGTCGGGCTCGACGTCGCAGAACAGCGCGAGTTTCTCACGCACCCCGCGGCCGAGCGGACGCTCGGTGCGGCACACGATCACGTCGGGGTGGATGCCGATGCTCCTCAGCTCCTTCACGCTGTGCTGCGTCGGCTTCGTCTTCAGCTCGCCCGCGCCGCGCAGGTACGGGATCAGCGAGACGTGGATGTACATGACGTTCCCGTCGCCCATCTGCCGCCGGAACTGCCGGATCGCCTCGAGAAACGGCAGGCTCTCGATGTCGCCGACGGTCCCGCCGACCTCGACGATGATGATCTCCGCGGTCGCTTCGCGCGCGACGCGCGTGATCTCATCGCGGATCTCGTTCGTGACGTGCGGGATCACCTGCACGGTGCCCCCAAGGTACTCGCCCCGGCGCTCCCGCGCGATCACCGTGCCGTAGATCTTCCCCGTGGTGGTGTTGTTGTCGCGACACAGGTTCTGGTCGATGTACCGCTCGTAGTGGCCCAGGTCCATGTCCGTCTCCGCGCCGTCGTCGGTGACGAACACCTCGCCGTGCTGGAACGGGTTCATCGTCCCGGCGTCCACGTTCACGTAGGGGTCGAACTTGAGGAGCGTCACGCGCCAGCCCCGGCTCTTGAGCAGCCGCCCGAGCGAGGCCGACGTGATGCCCTTGCCCAGCGCGGACGTCACGCCCCCGGTTACGAAGATGTACTTGGTCGCCTGCTGCGTCATCGGCTGCGTCCCCTCCCCCACCCGCCGGCGCGGGTTGCGCGTCATCGCTCACCCCACAACAGCTTCGTCCGAAGCACCGTGTAGAAGCCCTCCCGCCCGAGCCGGATCAACCGCGTCCGGTGCGGCGACCGCCCGGCGCGGACCTCGTCGTCGGCCTCGAGCGGAAACCCCTCCTGTCCGTCCACGGTGAGCATCGCGGGGGGCGGCGGCGCACCGACCGGGTCCACGCGCACGACGACGGTGTCCCCGGCCGAGATCACGACGGGGCGCGCGTTGAGGGTGTGCGCGCAGATCGGCGTGAGCACCATCACGTCCACCGCCGGGTGGACGATGGGGCCTCCCGCGGAGAGGGAGTAGGCGGTTGACCCTGTGGGCGTCGCCACGATCAGCCCATCGGCAAGATGCGTCGCAAGGAGCTCGTCGTTGACAAACGTCCTGAGGCGCAGCACGCGCGCGTATCCGCTCTTCGTCACCACGATGTCGTTGAGCGCCAGCACTTCGTGGACGGGGCGTCCAGCGCGCAGCACTTCCCCGCGCAGCATCATTCGCTCGTCCAGGTGGTAGTCGCCGGCGAGCAGCCGGTGGAGCGCCTCCTCGACATCGGCGTCGTTGACCTCGGCGAGAAAGCCGAACCCCCCCAGGTTGACCCCGAGGATCGGGATCCCGCGCGGCCCCGCCTGGCGCGCCGCGCTGAGAATCGTCCCGTCGCCGCCGAACACGACGAGGACGTCCGCGCGCGCGGCGAGTTCGCTCTCGGGCACGCTGAGCGCCGGGCACTCCAGCCCGGCCGCGCTCTCCTCGTTCACCACGACGGCGACGCGCCGCGCTTCGAGCACGGCCACGGCCTCGCGTGCGAGCCGCGCCACCTCGCGGTTCGCGGCGAGCTTCTGCGGGTTGACCAGGAGCCCGATCGTCGTCATGCCCGGCTCCGGTCCGCCGGAGCGGCGGATGCGTGACGACCGGCCGAGCCCGGCCGGCCGAGCCGCGCGTGGGCGTCGGCCACCACCGCGGCGATGTCGACCGGCGCCCCCGCCTGGGTGGCGCGCAGGTGGACGAGGTACTCGATGTTGCCGGCCGGACCGGTCACCGGCGACGCCGTCGCGGCGACGGCCGCGAGCCCATGTCCCTGCGCGGCCTCGAGCACATCGCGCAGGACGGACGTGTGCACCGCCGGATCGCGCACGACACCCCCGCGTCCGACCTGCGACCGTCCCGCCTCGAACTGGGGCTTCACGAGCGCGATCACGTCCGCACCCGGGCGGAGGAGCCGCGCGATCGCCCCCCACACGAGCCGCAGGCTGATGAACGCCAGATCCACGGTCACGAGGTCGCACGGGCCGCCCACCTGCTCGGGCTCGAGGTAGCGGGCGTTGATCTCGTCGAGGACGGTCACGCGAGGGTCCATCCGGAGGCGCCAGGCGAGCTGGCCGCGGCCGACGTCCACCGCGTAAACGTGTGCGGCGCCGTGCCGCAACAGGCAGTCGGTGAACCCGCCCGTGCTCGCGCCGAGGTCCACGGCCGTTCGTCCGTCCACGCCCACCCCGAACGTCGCCAGCGCGTGCGCGAGCTTGAGCCCGCCCCGGCTCGCGTACTCGCGCGCCGGCCCGTGCAGCACCACGCGGGCCGCCGGTCCCACGCGCCGCCCCGGCTTGTCCACGCGCTGGCCATCCACGGTCACCGCGCCGGCCATGATCGCGGCCTGCGCCTCCTCGCGGCTCGCCGCGTGTCCGTGCGCGACGAGCCACTGGTCGAGCCGGCTTCCCAACACCGCCACGGCGCGCGCCCTCATCGCTCCCGGGACAGCAGGAACAACGCGAGATCCCGCAGGCGGTCGCCCCGCGCGCCGACGGGCGCGAGCGAGTCGACCGCGCGGCGGGTCGCGTCCTCGGCGAGCGTCCGCGACCGCTCCAACCCGAAGACGGACGGGAACGTCACCTTGGCGAGCGTCGCGTCACTGCCGGTCTCCTTGCCGAGCTTCGCCTGCTCCCCGACGACGTCCAGGATGTCATCCACGATCTGGAACGCGAGCCCCACGTGCTCCCCGTAGCGGTCCAGCGCGTCCAGCGTCTCCGGGTCGGCGCCGCCGAGGATGCCGCCGACCCGGACGCACGCGCGGATGAGGGAACCGGTCTTGAGCCGGTGAATCCGCCGCACCGCGGCCTCGTCAAGAGGCCCGCCGACCGCGAGCAGGTCCAGCACCTGGCCGCCGACCATCCCGGCGGTGCCGATGCCCTGCGTGACCTCCCCGATCGCCCGGAGGACGCGCTCCGGCGTGCATCCCGGCACGTCGGCGTTGCGCACGAGCAGCTCGAACGCGAGCGCGTGCAGCGCGTCGCCCGCCAGCACCGCCATCGCTTCCCCGAACACCACATGGCATGTCGGCCGGCCGCGGCGGGTCGGCGAGTTGTCCATCGCGGGAAGGTCGTCGTGGATCAGGGAGTAGGTGTGAATCAGCTCGACCGCGCACGCCGACGGCATCACACCATCGGGCGGCATCCCGGCCACGCCGGCGCCGGCGATGACGAGAATCGGCCGCAGTCGCTTGCCCCCGGCGAACACGCTGTGGCGCATCGCCTGGTGCACGGCCTCGGGAGAGGTGTCGGCCGAAGGGAGACAGCGATCCAGCGCGTCCTCGACGAGCCGGCCGTGCTCGGCGAGGTACGTCTCGATATCGGCCGGGCGGCGTGACGTTCCTTTCATCCTCACCTAACGGATGCAAAACTCCCGCGCGCTCGGGACGACGCTGCCGCCGTCCGGCGCGTCGGTCCACTCCACCTGGACACCGCGGACCCACGCGCCCGCGGGACCTTCGCGAAGCGCGACCACGAGCGACTCCAGCGCGCGCCGATCGCCCTCCGCGGACACTTCCACACGGCCGTCCGGCAGGTTACGGACGTACCCACAAAGCCCCAGGCGCCGCGCCTCGTGTTGCGCGAAGTACCGAAACCCGACACCCTGCACCCGTCCCGAGACAAACGCGTGGAGACGCATCGCCGGATTTCCCGCCTCACACGTCGGCCGCCTGTTCCACCAGCGGGGGCAGACCGGACCGCACGACCTTGCCGAGCAACCCGTTCACGAAGCGGCCGGACTCCTCGGTGCTGTACCGCTTCGCCAGCTCGACGGCCTCGTTGATCACGACGCCGACCGGGGTTCCGGAGGTTTCGAGCTCGAAGATCGCCATGCGGAGGATGTTCCGGTCCACCGTCGCCATGCGCTCGAGCGTCCAGTGCTCGGCCGCAGACGCGATGAGCGCGTCGATCGCGGCGAGGTGCGCACGGGTCCCCCGGGCCAGGGTCACGATCAGGGTCCAGTCGTCGGGCGGCCACTCCCGACCGCGGGCGGACGCGAGGGCCTCTTCGAGCGACAGCTTCCCGAGATCCATCTGAAACAGGACCCCGAGCGCCGCCTCCCGTGCCCGCCGCCGCATCGTCACCAATCCAGAGAGGGCGTCCCAAACAAATTGACCACCGCAACGGTGGTCAGACTTGTCGCCGGGAGATCCGCACGGCGCCCCGCTGCCGTCCACGCCCCCGGGTTGCCCTCCAGCACTATCGTATTATACCCGGTCCCACCGCGGCAAGCAACTCCCGCACGCGATCCACGTCGGCGCGGATCTGCCGCACCAGCGCCTCGACCCCGGGGAACGCACGCTCTTCTCGGATCTGCTGGACGAACGAGAGCGTGACCTCCTGTCCCGACAGATCTCCGTCGAACCCCAGCAGATGCGTCTCGACCGCGACCGCGCCGCCCCCGAACGTGGGCCGGCGGCCCACGTTGGTCGCGCCGCCGTAGCCGCGCCCCCCGGCATCGACGACCGTGGCGTACACGCCGAGCGCAGGCAGCACCTTTCTCGCGGGCGGCAGGAGGTTCGCGGTGGGTACCCCGATCGTGCGCCCGCGCCCATCGCCCCTGACCACGGGACCCCGCAGGCTGTACCAGCGGCCGAGCAGGCGGGTCGCCTCGTCCACCAGGCCCTCCCGCAGCGCGCTCCGGATGCGGCTGCTGCTCACGGGCTCCCCGCTGACCAACACTGCCGGTAGGAGGTGGACAGCCACGCCGGCGGCGGATCCCCACGCGGCGAGGCGCGCCGCCGTCCCCTCGCGGCGGTAGCCGAAGGTGTACGATGACCCGGCGACGATCTCCCGCACTCGCAGCCGCTCCGCGAGGATCTCGTCGAGCCACGCCTGCGCTGAGATGCGGGAGAACTCGAGGTCGAACGGCAACACCACCGTCACGTCCACCCCGGCGTCCGCGAGCAACCCCAGGCGCTCGTCCAGCGTCGTCAGCAGCACCGGGTCGCTGCTGGGGCGCAGCACCTCGACGGGGTGCGGGTCGAACGTCACGATCACCGCGGTCCCCCCGATCGCCCGAGCGCGGGCCAACGCGGCTCCGATCACCTGTCGGTGGCCGAGGTGGATCCCGTCGAAGGTGCCGAGCGCGAGCACCGGGGACGTAAGATCGACGGGAACCTCAGCGAGGCCGCGCGCGGTGCGCACCCGGTCCTCCCTCCGGTCCGCCGAGCACCTTGAACGGACGAAGCACGCCCTCCTCGACCCGCGCCAGCGCGACCAGCGCGCCTCGCCGGCTGCGGAGACGCACGGGGCTGTCCTCCGACACCCGCACGTCGCCGAGCTTCCAGACGGGCACGGGATGGCCGTGGAGCACGTCCGAGACGCTCCGGTCCGGCAGATCGACCGCGGGCAGGTGCGATACCGCCCGGTCCATCGGGTGGACGGCGTCCGCGAGCGCTCCCCGTGAGGCCAGCGCCGACAGCTCATCGAGCGTCGCGGCGTCTTCCAACTCGAATTGCCCCGCGCGGGTCCGGACCATGAAGTGAGCATAGCCGCCGACCCCGAGAACCTCCCCGATGTCGGCGCACAGCTTCCGGATGTAGGTGCCCTTGCCGCACGACACGTGCAGCAGGACGGTACGCCCGTCCGGCGACGCGTCGAGCACGTCGATGCGGTAGATCGAGACCCGGCGCGCCTCGCGGTCCACGACCTCGCCCTTGCGCGCGAGCCGGTACAAGCGCGTGCCCTCGTGGTGAATCGCCGACACCATCGGCGGGACCTGCTGGATCTCCCCCGTGAACCGCCGGAGGACGGCGTCCAGCTCCGCCCGCGGCACGGCTCGAGCCGCGACGGCGGGATCCGGAGGCGGCAGCGGCGCGCCGTACGCGTCCCCGGAGTCGGTGCTCATGCCGAGCCGCAGCTCCACGCGGTACTCCTTGTCCGCGTCCGTGAGAAATTCACTCAGGCGGGTCGCGCGGCCGAGACAACACACCAGCACGCCCGCCGCGCCCGGGTCGAGCGTCCCGGTGTGGCCGACCCGGCGAATCCCGACCAGCCGCCGCACGACGTCGACAACATCGTGCGAAGTCATCCCGGGCGGCTTGAGCACGCAGAGCACGCCGTCCATCGGTTTCCTCGCCTAGCTCGCCGCGGCGGCGCCGAGTTCCCGGCGCACGACCTCGAGGGTCTGCCGGATCACATCGTCGAGCGGGCCCCGGCCGGTGAAGCCGGCGGCGGCGGCGTGCCCGCCTCCACCGAACGCCTCCGCGACCACGTGCGCCCGGACCGCGCCCCGCGCCCGCAGGCTGACCCGAACCCCATCCGGTTCTTCCTTGAAGAGCGCGGCGACATCGACGCCGCCCATCTCCCGCAGCGCCCCGACGATCCCTTCGGACTCCTCCATCGTCGCCCCGGACTTCTGAAGCATCGCCGGGGTCACCACGGTCCACGCGACGCGCCCGTCCGCCGACACCTGGAGGCGGCTGAGCGCCATCCCGAGCAGCCGCAGCGCGGTCGCTGGCCGGTTCTCGTACACCTGAGCGTACACCTCGGCGGGACTGGCACCCTGGGCGACGAGATCCGCGGCGATGGTAAGGGTCCGCGCGGTCACGGCCGCGTAGCGGAAGCTCCCGGTGTCGGTCACGAGCGCGGTGAGCAGGCAGGTCGCGGTGCCTAGGTCGGGGGTGACCGCGAGCGCCTGGACGATCGGGTGCACGAGCTCGGCGACCGCCGCGGCCGTGGCGTCGTAGTAGATGATGTTGCCGTATCCGGCGTTGCTGAGATGGTGGTCGATGTTGACCCACAGCGGGACGCCCGCGGCCCTGGCCGCCAGCGCGCCCGCGCGATCGGGCGTGCTGCACTCCATGAACACCACCGCGTCGTAGGCGGCGTCGTCCGGAAGCTCCTGGCGAATGCGGTCGACCCCCGGGAGAAACCGGTAGGTCTCGGGGACCCCGTCGGCGCTCCCGACCGTCGCCGCCTGCCCGCGCCCCCACAGCGCGCGGGCGAGCGCGAGCGTCGACCCGAGGCAGTCGCCGTCCGGCGAGACGTGGTTCAACAACAGAACATGCCGGCGGCCCAGCAGCGCCTCGGCGATACGCTCGGCCGGCGTCACGGCGTCTCCGGATCCTTCGGGACGGCCACCTGCCGGAGCAGCCGCTCCACGCGGGCACCGCGCTCGATCGACTCGTCCATGCGAAAGTGCACCTGCGGGAAGTGGCGGAGGCGGATCCGCCGCGCCAGCTCGGTCCGGATGAACCCCTGCGCGCTTGCGAGGCCGGCCATCGTGCGCGTCTTCGCCTCGACGTCCCCGAGCACGCTCACAAAGATCTTCGCGTGGCGCAGGTCCGCGCTCAGCTCAACGTCTGTGACCGACACGAACCCGATCCTGGGGTCCTTCATCTGACGCTGCAGGATGACGCTCGTCTCCACTTTGAACAGTTCCCGCAACCGGGCGAGCCGCGAAGATGACGTCATCGGTTCTCACCGCATCTCGACGTGGTAATCCAGAAGCACCAACTCACCGTGCCGCTCGATTACGCCGGCGACATGGGCCAGCACCTCGTCCGCGTGCCTGGTGTCCGTGCTGATATACGCCACCGCGATCCCCGCGCGACGCCACGAGTCCTGCTGGGCGACCACCGCCGCCGCCACGTGAAACC
>DASQGM010000057.1:0-2816 GCA_035632615.1 bacterium
CCTGCGCCGCATCGGCTACGGCGGTCCCTTCATGATGGAGTTGGGGCCGCCGTCCCCGGGGACGCCCGACGCCGTCCAACGGTCGATCGAAGACGCGGTGACGACGTACCGTCGCCTGGTGGACGCGGGACCGCGCGGGGCGTCCTGAGAGTCCGGCGGTTTGAACGCCGTTCCATTTGGGCATAACATCGGTGCACCTTGAATGCCCCGCACGGGAATTCCCCGGCTTGGCGCTGTCCCGATCGGGGGTCCAAGACGCGATCACTGTGAGAATCGGGAAGGGAGGAGACGTATGCGAAAATTGGCGATGGTGGCGGTGGGCATGCTGTTGGCGTCGGCGGCGCTGAGCGGTGTGGCATCGGCTCAGCAGTATCCGAGCGTGTCGAATCTCCAAGCGTTTAGCGCGCAGACCAACTACATGTCGCTGCCGGGGTACCTGCGGTACTTGGTCGACCAGCAATCCGGGCAGTGGCTCACGTATCAGGAAGCCGCGCGTGTTGGCCAGCAGCAGAAGGGGCAGTAGGGCGCGCGTCGATGCGTCCGCAGGGAGGGAGGGCCGACGGCCCTCCCTCTCGCGTTGGTCGGCGGATCCGCGGTGCGCTCGGCGAAGGCGTCGCCCTCACGCCCTTCACGTCGGCGATCGGAGCAACGGCCGGCTAGTGCGCGGTGGCGGTGGCCCGCCGGCGCGGCCGCCACACGCGCAGGTACTCCGCGATCCAATACGAGCCCAGGACGAACGCGGCGGCAAACGCCTGCGCCGCCAGCCCTTCGACGTTCGGGTAGACCGAGAGCCACACCCCTGCCCACGCCGGCACGTGCAGGTGGAGCGCGGTCGTGCCGATCCAGCCGGCCTGCTGCATCTCCTGGACGCTCTCGCCGACCATGACGGTCAGCACGCCGCCCAGCAGGACGCCGGTCAGGACGAGCATCTTCTTGTACGGGAGCCGGTGGTGCACGACGAACGTGAGCCCCGCGACGATCAACGTGAGCGCGAGCCCGATCCCGGCGCCGATCAGCGTGGCGTGCTGCCCGACCTGGAGCCGGATGCTTTGGAGAAACAGGACCACCTCGAACCCCTCGCGGTAGATCGCCGAGAAACCGAGCAAGAGAAGGCCGTTGAACACCAGGGCGGGGTCACGGTCGGCGCTGTCGACGAGCGCCCGCTGCGTGCGGGTGTGGTGGACGATCCAACCGGTCCAGTAGACCTTGTGGAAGAACCAGTTCATGATCACCAGCAGCACGACTACCGCGAGCAACCCGGTGGCCGCCTGCACAAACAGCGCCGGGGCGTCGATCGACGATACGACCGCGACCACGACGAACCAGGTGGCCACGGCGGCCGCAAACGCCGCGGTCGCCCCGGCGGCGATCGGCCGGCCGTACGCGGTGCCGGCCCGTCCGAGGCTGGCGGTGATCGCGGCCAGCACGAGGATCGCCTCCAAGCCTTCCCGGAACACGAGAATGCCCGTGTCCACGATCGCGGCGGCCGGCGTGAGCCGGGTCACCGTGGGATCGGGATTGCCGCCCTGCGTGACCGCCTGCCATACGAAGACGGCAGCGACCAGTGCGGCCGCGGACGCGATCAGCGCCGTCTGGACGATTCGACCGGTACCCGCGTGCACGACTCTTTCCATCGTGCTGTGCCCCGCCTCCATATCGCCCGCGAACGCCGCGCGCGTTCCCGGGGTGGTGGTACTCATTAAGGCTCTGTCGCTTAGGACAGCCTAACCGATTCTAGACTAACGTTATCAACAATTCAACGGACGAACGCGGAGAAGGCGCCGAGCCTGGGAAGGGGATAGGACGCCCATGGAAAGAACTATTGACCATTATCGTGGTCGATTGTCAGTGAAGGATCGCCGTGCGGCAGCGGAGGGAGCGATCGCGATGGGACGGGAGCAGCTCGATAATGTGGTGCGACGCTGGCGAGGGCAGGCGGGCTTGTCGCAGGGGCAGCTGGCCGCCAGCGTCGGAACGTCCCGCCAGACCTTGAACGCCATTGAGGGCGGGCGGACGGTACCGGGAACCGCGCTTGCGCTCCGCCTGGCCGCGGCGCTCGGTGTCAAAGTGGAGGACCTATTCCGGGTTCCCGCGGCCGCGCCGGAGGTGCCCGCAACGCTCGCGGGACCGGTACCGCAGGGCGATGCGCCGGTGAGGGTCAGGCTGGCCGTCAGCGCCGGGCGGGCGACCGCCGTGCCGCTCACGGGCGCCCTGGTCTCGTCGGCGTGGCTCGCCGGTGCCGACGGCGTCGTGTGCGCGGGGCGGGGACGCAAGGTGCGCGTCCGGTTGTTCGAGCCCGCCGGGCGACCCGTGGAGACCGTCGTCGTCGCGGGGTGTGATCCCGCGCTGCCGCTGATCGCCGGGCACTTCGAGCGGGCGTATCCGCAGTACCGTCTCGCGTGGCTCCCCGCCGGAAGCACGCGTGCGCTGGAGTGGCTCCGCGACGACGCCGCGCACATCGCCGGACTGCACCTGCGCGATCCGAAGACCGGACAGGACAACATTCCGTTGGTGCGACGCACGCTCGGACGACGACGCCTCGTCGTGCTCGCCTTCGCGACCTGGGAGCAGGGTATGATCGTGGCGGCCGGAAACCCGCGGGGCGTGCACGACATCGGCGACCTGGGCCGCGCGGACGTCACCATCATCAACCGGGAGCCCGGGAGCGGCGCGCGCGCCGTGCTGGACGCGGCGCTCGCGGCGCACGGGCTCTCCCCGTCGAAGGTGCGGGGCTACGACCGACACGCGCCGTCCCACCTCGCCGTCGCGCAGGCCGTCGCCCTCGGCCTCGTGGACGCCGGGGTCGGCGTGGGGGG
>DASQGM010000058.1:0-9370 GCA_035632615.1 bacterium
GTTCGGACCCGCGGGGGCCGCGTGTTGCATTATTATGATTCTCTGGTGTATAAATATGCATCATCGCCGGGCTGTGGCCCTGGCGGCGGAGGGAAACCCACGGTGGAGACGCCCCAGGCGGTGCAGAGCGCACAGGTCGAGCTGCGGGGGCGGGATTTCCTCGAGATCCGCGATCTCGACGTCCGGGAGATGCGCACGGTCCTGACCGTGGCGGCGGAGCTGAAGCAGCGCGGCCGCGCGGGCGACCGCCCGCCGCTCCTCGCCGGCAAGGTGCTGGCGCTCCTGTTTGAGAAGCCGTCGCTTCGCACCCACGTGACCTTTGAGACGGCGATGCTCCACCTCGGTGGCCACGGGATCTACCTCGACTCGCGGGGCGTCGGCATGGGCACCCGGGAGTCGTACCCCGATATCGCCCGGAACCTCGAGCGGATGGTGGACGGGATCGCCGCGCGCACGTTCGCGCACGCGAACGTCGCGGCGCTCGCCGCACACGCCCGCGTGCCCGTGATCAACGGGCTGTCGGACTGGGAGCACCCGTGTCAGGCGCTCGCGGCGCTGTTGACCATCGAGGAGCGGTTCGGACGCGTGGACGGCGTGCGGATCGCGTGGGTCGGCGACGGGAACAACGTGCTTCGATCGCTCGTCCTCGGCGCCGTCCGGCTCGGGGCGTCGGTGGTGATTGCCGCGCCGCCGGGATACGAGCTCGACGCGGAGACCCTGCGGGATGCGCGCGCGTGCGCCGCCGGCGGTGCGTCCGTCGAGGTGAGCGACGATCCGGTGCGGGCCGTGCGGGACGCGGATCTCGTGTACACGGACGTCTGGACGAGTATGGGGCAGGAGGCCGAGAGCGAGGGCCGGCGCCGCGCGTTCGCGCGGTACCAGGTCAACGCCGCGCTGCTCGCCCACGCGCCGCGCCACGCGCTCGTCTCGCACTGCCTGCCGGCCCACCGCGGCGAGGAGATCACCGACGAGATGCTGGACGGACCGCGCGCGGTGGCGTTCGACGAAGCGGAAAACCGCCTGCACGTGCAGAAGTCCCTTCTCGCGTTGGCGTTGTAGGGGCGTCGCGCGCCCCGATCGACCGGCGCCGCGCCGGAGGTGGCCGGGATGCCCTGGCCGGTACCGTTTCCGCTTCGCGTGTGGGACCTCGTCGACATCCTGGTCGTCACGGTCATCGTCTACCAGGTGTTGATGCTGATTCGCGGCACCCGGGCGGTGCAGCTCGTGAGCGGGCTGGCCGTCTTGTTCGGCGTGTACGTGGTCAGCCGGTGGCTGGGCCTGTACACGCTGCAGTGGCTGCTGGGCTACGTCGGCTTGGTCGTCCCGATCGCGTTGCTGATCCTGTTCCAGCCCGAACTGCGGCGCATGCTCGAGCAGCTCGGCCGGGGCGGCGTCTCGCTCGTCGGGCTGAGCCCCCACGGGCTGGACCGCGAAGCCGCGATCCGGCTCATCAACGACGTTACGCGGGCCGCGCGCGTGCTCGGATCCCGCAAGATCGGCGCGTTGGTCGTGCTCGAGCGGCAGGTCGGCCTGCAGGACGTGATTGACACGGGAATCCGCGTGGACGGGGTCGTGACGGTGCAGTTGCTGATCAACATCTTCTACCCCAGCACCCCGTTGCACGACGGCGCGTTGATCGTGCGGGGGAACCGCGTCGCGGCCGCGGGGTGCCTGCTGCCGCTGAGCGAACGTCCCGGTCTGGCCAGGGGGATGGGCACGCGCCACCGTGCGGCGCTGGGGATCACGGAAGACACGGACGCCGTCGCGGTCGTCGTCTCGGAGGAAACGGGGACGATCTCGCTCGCCCAGGAAGGGCGCGTGCGGCGCGGCCTGACCGAGGAAGAGCTCAAGGTGGCGCTGCTCGCACTCGCCGGCCCGGCGTCGATGCGGCCGGGCGTGTTTCACGTGCCGCGCGTGCCGCCGCTCCGCGTGCCAGCGTTCTGGCCGTGGAGGAAGGAGGCATGAGGCGGCGGCTCGCCAACACGCGGTTCGTCTACGCGGGGCTCTCCGTCGTGATCGCGACCGTGATGTGGCTCTACGTGGCCACGGCGCAGAACCCGCTCGTCGAGCGAATCATGACGCTCGACCTCCACGTGCGCGGCCTGGGCGCGGCCGAGGTCGTCGTGCAGGCGCCCAGCCGCGTGCAGGTGCATCTCCAGGGACCGCGCTCGGCGCTCGCGCTGCTCACGCCGGCTCTGCTCGACGCGTCCGTAGACCTCAGCGGGTTCCGCCCCGGCGAGCACCGGGCACCCGTGTACATCGCCGCGCCCCCCGAGGTGCGCATCGTCGAGCGGACCCCGGCCGAGGCCGTCGTGGTGCTCGACGCGCTCATGCGGCAGCGGCTCGCGGTCGAGGTCAGTCTGATCGGCGTGCCGCCCCCGGGAGTGACGCTCGGCACGCCGCGCATCCAGCCGGATCGCGTCACGATCAGCGGCGCGGCGACGCAGGTGGAGGAAGTGCGGCACGTCGTCGTGACGTTGGACATCTCCCAGCTGCGGCAGCAGCTCATCAGCTCGGTCCCCGTGCACCTGCTCGACGCGACCGGCCAGGAGGTGCGCGGCCTGACCGTCGATCCGTCGATCGTGCAGGCGACGATGCCGGTGCGCGAGGGGACGATCACCAAGGTCGTGCCCGTGGTGCCGGCGCTCGTCGGATCGCCGGCGTCGGGGCTCGCGGTGACCGGCGTTACGATCACGCCGGAGACCGTCGTGGTGTCGGGATCGGTGACCGCGCTACAGGTGATCCAGACCGCGACCACCGGGCCGATCGACATCGGCGGCGCGCGCGGCGACGTGACGCGGAAGGTGTCGCTGGCGCTGCCCCCGGGCAGCGCCTCCTCGACGCAGCAGGTCACCGTCGTGGTGCGCGTCGGACGGATGCTGCTCTCCAGAATGCTCTCGGGGGTGCCGGTCCGCATTTCCGGCGTGCCCAAGGGATCGGCCGCGCGGGCGACCCCGGACCGCGTGGACGTCCAGGTCGAGGGCCCGCAGGACGCCGTCCAGCGGCTCGCTCCGTCCGGCCTCGTGGCCGAGGTGGATGCGTCGGGGCCCGGGCGCGGCAGCCGCCGGGTGACGCCGCGCATCGCCCTCCCGAGCGGCGTCCGGGTGCTCGCGATCGCGCCGACCCAGATCACCCTGACCGTGGCGTCGTCGCCGTAGGCCGCGATGGGACGGTTCTTCGGGACGGACGGCATCCGCGGCGTCGCCAACGCCGACCTGTCCACCGATCTGGTGGACCGGCTCGGCCGCGCGGCCGTGCACGTGCTCGCGCCCGGTGGTCGCGGGCGGTTCGCGCTCGGCCGCGATCCGCGCATCTCGGGTGACCTGCTCGAGGCGGCGCTCGTCGCGGCGGTCTGTTCCGCGGGTGCCGACGTGCTCCGCCTCGGCGTCCTGCCGACGCCGGGGATCGCGTTGCTGACCCGCGACCTGGACGTGCACGCCGGTGCCGTGATCTCGGCGTCTCACAATCCGATGGAGGACAACGGCGTCAAGCTGTTCGCGCCGACCGGGTTCAAGTTCCCGGACGAGATGGAGGCGCGGATCGAGGTCATGATGGACGAGGCTCCGTCGCTGCCGCGGCCGACCGGGGGGGCCGTCGGCCGCACCCTGGACGTCGCCGACGCTGCGGAGCGGTACCTCGCGTACCTGGTCAGGCTCGCGGGGGCGCGGCTCGACGGCTGGCGGATCGCCGTGGACTGCGCCAACGGCGCGACCGCGCACATCGCGCCGCGGTTGTGGGAGCGCCTGGGAGCGACCGTGATTCCGGTGCACGCCTCGCCCAACGGGACGAATATCAACGCCGGCTGCGGCTCCACGCATCCGGAGGTCATCCAGGCCGCCGTCCGCGAGCACCGCGCCGACCTGGGGTTCGCGCACGACGGGGACGGCGACCGCGTCATCGCGGCGGATCGGCGGGGCCGCGTGCTCGACGGCGACACGATCATGGGTATCACCGCGCTGCACCGCGCGGCGCGGGGCACGCTGCCCGGCAACCTGCTGGTGGCGACCGTGATGACCAACATGGGGATCGAGGTCGCGCTGCGCGAGCGCGGCGTCCGGCTCGAGCGCGCGCGTGTGGGCGACCGGTACGTGCTGGAGCGGATGCTCGAGACCGGCGCGCGCGTCGGTGGCGAGCAGAGCGGACACGTGATCTTTCTCGACCACGCGACGACCGGAGACGGGTTGGTGACCGCGCTTCAGTTCCTCAACGTGCTGCTGGAATCGGGTCGCCCGGTGGAGGAACTTGCCGAACCGTTCCTGCACCGGTTCCCGCAGATCCTGCTGAACGTCCGCGTGCAGGACCCAGATCGCTGGCAGGACGACCCCGAGATTCTCGCGGCGGTCGCGGACGCGGAACGGCGCCTCGCGGGACACGGGCGCGTGCTCGTCCGCGCGTCCGGCACCGAACCTCTGGTGCGCGTGATGACCGAGTGCGACGTCGCCGCGCTCGCCCACGAGACGGCCCGCAACCTGGTCGACCTCATCGCGCTCCGTCTCGACGGGACGGTGATCCTACGCGATCCGTCCGAATGATGCGAACGCGTGTACGGTATAGCGATGCCGCCGGGTCGGTCTTGCGGCGATGGTGATCCAGGCCTCGATGCGGTATCATGGGCACGCGGTCGTGATCGGTTGGATGTCCGTCCACACCGGTGGTGTGATGAGACCCGGGGGACGGGAAGGGGGTGGCGGGGGCGTCGTCTTCACAGAAGCGCCGGAACTCGTCCGGGTTCAGGGCGAGTTGACGAGGTAGGGGATCTCGAGCGGAGCCGTCGGCTCCCATTCGGCGGGTGACCCTAGGCCAGGTTCAGGCCTCAAGGACGCTGACAAAACCCGTGGGCGACCCCGGGGACAAAAGGCGTCTCGGACCAGTACCCGACAGGCAGCGGGCGACGTGGTGGATACCCCGTCCCCACGGCGCCGTCCGCGGGCAGCGTGCCCGCGCCTGCCTGCTCGTGCCACTCACCAAGCCCATCGCGCTCCGGCGCGGCCGGACCCGGACAGGGGTGGAGTGCATCCGGCCGCGGGCGTGGTGGGCGGGATGCGGTGGCGCCGGCGGATCGTCGGGTTCATCCCTGTCGCTGCACGCCCGCAGATGTCGTGCGCCTGCCGGCGCGTGCTGGGGCATCACGGAGGCACGTATGTGCGGAATCATGGGGTACATCGGTGAGCGCCCGGCGGTCCCGGTGCTGCTGGACGGGCTCCGCCGGCTGGAGTATCGCGGCTATGACTCGGCGGGCGTCGCCGTCATGAACGGCGGGCATGTCGAGGTGCGCAAGGCGGCGGGCAAGCTCGCGCGCCTCGCGGAGATCATGGAACGATCACCGCTGCCCGGCTCGCTCGGGATCGGGCACACGCGATGGGCGACGCACGGCCATCCGTCGGACGAGAACGCGCATCCTCACGCGGACTGCCGGGGTCGGATCGTCGTGATTCACAACGGCATCATCGAGAACTTCCTTGAGTTGAAGGAGGAGTTACTGGCACGCGGCCACCGGTTCCAGTCCGATACGGACACCGAGGTGCTCGCGCACCTCATCGAGGAGACCTACCGGGGCGACCTCCCGTCCGCGGTCGAGCAGGCGGTGGATCGCGCCCGAGGCGCCTATGCGCTCGTCGTCCTCTCGGCGGACGAGCCTGACAAGATCGTGGCCGTGCGCCGGATCAGCCCGCTGATCGTCGGGCTCGGGCGGGGCGAGATGCTGCTCGCGTCGGACATTCCCGCGCTGCTCCCCTACACACGCGACGTGCTCGTGATCGAGGATGGGGAGATGGCGGTGCTGACGCGCACGGGGGTGACGCTCGCGCGCATCGGCGGTGGCGCGATCACGCGCGAGCCGATGCGCGTGGACTGGGACGCGGAGGCCGCGGAAAAGGGCGGCTACGCCCACTTCATGCTCAAGGAGATCCACGAACAGCCGCGGGCGCTCCAGGAGACGATGATGGGCCGTCTGCCGGACGACCGGGCGGTCGCGCTGGACGGTGTGGCGCTTCCCCCGGACGCCGCGCGCGCGCTGGACAAGGTGTGGCTCGTGGCGTGCGGGACCGCCTACCACGCCGGGCTCGTCGGCCGGGCCCTGCTCGAGCGCCTGGCGCGGATCCCGGCGGAGGCGGATCTCGGCAGCGAGTTCCGCTACCGGCAGCCGCTCGTGGGGGGCCGGGCGCTGGCGGTCGCGATCAGCCAGTCCGGTGAGACCGCGGACACGATCGCGGCGTCCCGTGAGGCGCGCGCGCAGGGCGCGCGGACGCTCGCCGTCGCCAACGTGATCGGCAGCACGCTCCCGCGCGAGACCGACGACGTGCTCTACACGCGGGCGGGGCCCGAGATCGCCGTGTGCTCCACCAAGGCCTACCTGACGCAACTCGCTGCGTTGACGATGCTCTCGGTGCATCTGGGGCAGGTACGGGGAACGCTCGACGCGGCCCGGGGCACGGCGTTGATCCGGGGGCTTCGCGCGCTCCCCTCGCTCGCGCAGGCGGTGTTGCGGCGCGAGCCCGAGATCACGGCGCTCGCGGAGCGCCAGTACACGACCGAGGACGTGTTCTTCATCGGCCGGGGGCTCGACTACTACGTCGCGATGGAAGGGTCGCTCAAGTTCAAAGAGATCAGCTACATCCACTCGGAGGCGCTCGCCGGCGGCGAGCTGAAGCACGGGACGCTCGCGCTCGTCACGCCGGGGGTGGTCGTCGTCGCGCTCGCCACCCAGCCGGACCTGCTGGACAAGACCGTCAGCAACATCCAGCAGGTGCGCGCGCGCGGGGCGGACGTGATCGGCGTGGCGACCGCCGACACCGCCGACGCCCTCCGCCCGCACGTGAACACCCTGCTCGACGTGCCCGCGACGGACCCGCTGCTCGCCCCGGTGCTCTCCGTCATCCCGTTGCAGTTGTTCGCGTACCACGTCGCGCGCCTCCGCGGGAACGATGTGGATCAACCGCGGAATCTTGCGAAGAGCGTGACGGTCGAATGAGAATCCTCGTCACCGGTGGGGCGGGATTTGTCGGGTCTCACGTCGCGGAGGCGTATCGCGACGCGGGCCATCACGTCGCGGTCGTGGACGTGTTGACCGGCGGCCGGCGCAACAACACGCCGCCGGGTGTGATGTTCTATCGCATGGACATCCGGCGGCCCGAGCTCGCGGAGGTCTTTCGAGAGGAGCGCCCCGAGATCGTGTCGCACCACGCCGCGGAGGCGAACGTCCGCGCGTCGCTCGCCAACCCGATCGCGGACGCGGAGACCAACGTGCTGGGGACGCTGCGGGTGCTCGAGCTGGCGGTCCGCCATCACGTGTCCCAGATCGTCTTTTCGTCCACGGCCGGCGCGCTGTACGGCGAGCCGGCGCGACTGCCGGTGGATGAGGACGATCCGATCCTGCCGACCTCGCCGTACGGATTTCATAAGTATCTCGGGGAGCAGTATCTCGGGTACTACCGGCGCGTGCGCGGCCTGAACGCGACGGTGCTGCGCTACGGCAACGTCTACGGCCCGCGCCAGGACCCCCAGACCGAGGCCGGCGTCATCGCGATCTTCACCGACGCGCTGCTGGCGGGGCGGCGTCCCACGATCTTCGGCGACGGGTCTCAGGTGCGCGACTTCGTGTACGTCGGCGATGTCGCGGAGGCGAACCTCCGCGCGATCGGGCGGCGCATCGACCAGCCGATGCACATCGCGACCGGCATTGGGACCTCGGTCAACGAGCTCGCGTGGCAGCTCAGCGTGCTCACCGGCGCGTCGGTCGAGCCGGAGCATGGTCCGGCCGTGCCCGGGGAGGTCCATAAGATCGTGCTGTCAGCCGAGCGCGCCGCGCGCGTGCTCGGGTGGCGGCCGAGCGTCTCGCTGGAGGAAGGACTTCGGCGCACCGTCGAATGGTTTCGGCAGCAGGGATCCGCGCGCGCAGCCGGTGCGTGAGGCGGCACGGCGGGGGCCGCGGGGGGGATGGCCGTCGTGATCGACAAGGAGTTGCTCGAGATCCTGGCGTGCCCGGTGTGCAAGGCGCCGGTGGTCGAGCAGGAGCAGCGGCTCGTCTGCACCGCGTGCGGACGCCGGTATCCGATCCGGGACGGCATCGCGGTGATGCTGATCGACGAGGCGGAGCCGCGCGCGGCCGAGCCCCGCACGCCGTAGCGCCGCACCGCCGATGATTCGCGGGGTGGGATTGGACGTCGTGGAGGTCCCCCGGGTCGAGCGCATGGTCGCCCGGTGGGGCGAGGCGTTTCTCGGTCGGGTGTTCACCGGCGCCGAGCTCCGTCACGTGGGGTCCTCCCCCAGCGTGGCGCAGCGGCTGGCCGGCAGGTTCGCGGCCAAGGAGGCCGTGATGAAAGCGCTCGGCACCGGGTGGCGGGGTGTGGCGTGGCGCGAGATCGAGATCGGGAGCGACGCGCTCGGCAACCCACTGGTGCGGCTCACCGGCCGGGCGGCGGAGGCGGCGTCGAGGCGCGGCATCAGCGCCTGGGCCGTGTCGATCTCCCACACACGCGAGTTGGCGACGGCCGTCGCCATCGCCGAGTGCCCGGGGTGAGCCCGTGGGCATGAGCCACGACGCGGTCCGGGGCGCCGGGGCGAGGGGGCGCGCGTGAAACTGCCGACGCCGGCCGAGATGGCGGCGCTGGAGCGGCACGCCCGGGATGCGTTCGGCGTTTCGGTGGCGTCGCTCATGGACCGGGCCGGCGCGTGCACGGCGGAGGTGGCGCGGCGTCTGCTGCGCCCGCGCGGCGGGCGGCGCGTCGTCGTGCTGGCCGGCAAGGGCAACAACGGCGGCGACGGGTTCGTCGCCGCCCGCGATCTCGCGGCTGACGCGACGGTCACGGTAGTGCTCACCGCGCCGGAGGAAGAGGTGCGGGGCGAGGCTGCGGTCCGGTTGCGGGCGCTCCAAGAGCAGCACGTCCCCGTGCGCGCCGCCGCGTCGCTCGACGACCTCGAGCTCGGGCGCGTCCTCGGTGCGGCGGACCTGCTGGTCGACGCGATCTTCGGCACCGGATTCCGGGGCCCCGCGGCGGGTGAGCCCGCGCGGGCGATCGAGGCCGCCAACCGATCGGGCGTGTCGATCCTCGCGGTGGATGTGCCGTCCGGGATCGACGCGGCGACCGGCCGCGCGGATCCACCGTGCGTGCGGGCGGTCGCGACCGTGACGATGGGGTTGCCCAAGGTGGGGTTGATGCAGTACCCCGCCGCCGCCTGCGCGGGCTCGGTGGTCGTCGCCGACATCGGCATGCCGGCGTCGCTCGTGGAGACGGCGCCGATCGCGACAGCGCTCGCGACCGCGTCGTGGGTGGATCGTCTTGTTCCCCGCCGGCCGGCGGACGGCCAGAAGGGCCAGTTCGGCCGGGTCGCGCTCGTCGCGGGCGCCCGCGGGGTGGTTGGCGCGTCGATC
>DASQGM010000059.1:0-4845 GCA_035632615.1 bacterium
GTCGGGGTGACCGTGCTCATTTTCACGCTGCTGCAGATGCTCACGCCCGCGATGCGGGCCAGCCTCTACATCACCGACCCCAAGCAGTTGAACGCGTTGCCCGACATCATCCGGAAGTATCACCTGGACCAGCCCGTGTACGTCCAGTACTGGGAGTGGCTCCGCCAAGTCATGCACGGCGATCTGGGGTGGTCCCTGACCGCACGGGAACCCGTGGCCACCGCGATCGAGGGGTACTTCCCCGCGACGTTCGAGCTCGCGCTGTACGCGTTCGCGTGCATCCTTGCGTGTGGGATCTGGCTCGGCACCCTCTCGGCGGTCCGCAAGGACCAGGTCGTCGATCACGTGAGCCGCTTCACGTCGATCAGCGGCGCGTCGCTGCCGACGTTCGTGTGGGGTCTCCTGCTGTTGATGATCTTCTACGGGCACTTCGGCTGGTTCCCGCCCGGGCGGCTCGGGCTCGACGCGGACCTGTTCGTCCGTAGCGGCCGGTTTCACCCGTACACCGGCCTCATGACCGTGGACACGCTCCTCAACGGGCAGTGGTGGCTGTTCTGGGACGCAATCCGCCACTTGGTGCTGCCGGTGGCGACGCTGAGCTACTTCCTGACCGCCGTGCTCGTGCGGATCACCCGGTCGTCGATGCTCGAGACGCTGCGCGCCGACTACGTCCGGACCGCGGAGGCGAAGGGGTTGCCGCGGGCGGTGGTGGTCGGCAAGCACGCGCGCCGCAACGCCCTGATCCCGGTGATCACCCTCGCGAGCCTGCTGTTCGTGGGCCTGCTCTCCGGCGTCGCGATCACGGAGACGGTGTTCAACTGGCCGGGGATCGGGCGGTGGGGGGTGGCGGCGAGCCAGCAACTCGACATTCCCGCGGTGACGGGGTTCGCATTGATCTTCGCCGGGATGCTGGTGCTCGGGAATCTGTGCGCGGACGTGTTGTACGCCGTGGTCGATCCGAGGATTCGCCTCCGGTGAGCGCCGTCCGTACGACGTCGCCCCCGCTCGTCGCGCCGGGCGCGGCGCCCGCCGTGCGCGTGCAGCAGACCGCGTGGCAGCGCACGGTGCGCCGGTTCCGCCGGAACCCGCTGTCGGTGCTGGGTCTGTGCATCGTCGTGTTCTTCGGACTGGTGGCGCTGGCAGCGCCGCTGCTCGCGCACCCCACCGAGCGGAACCCCTACATGATTCCCCACGAGGGGTACTCGAGCGATCCCCATCCGCCGGGGCCGGGGCACCCGTTTGGAACCACCGAGGAGCAGTTCGATCTCTACTACGGCGCCGTGTGGGGCACCAGGAGCGCGCTCCTCGTTGCGTTGACCGTCGTGGCGATCGGGATGGGCGTGTCTCTCGTGCTCGGCAGCCTGAGCGGGTACTACGGCGGATGGATCGACGAGGTGGTAATGCGGGTGACCGACATTTTCCTCGCGTTCCCTGGGCTGATCCTGGCGGTCGTGATCGTCGCGGTCCTCGGGCAGAGCGTGCGCAACGCCGTGATCGCGATCGCCGCGGTGCAGTGGCCCACGTACACGCGTCTCCTTCGGGCGGAGTTCCTCCGCGTGCGGGACATGGAGTTCGTGCAGGCGGCCCGGGCGCTCGGCGATCGCGATTTGGTGATCATCGGCCGTCACGTGATTCCGAACACTATCTACCCGATCCTGATTCTCGCGTCGCTGGACATGGGGCAGATCGTGATCACCTTTGCGACCCTGTCGTTCCTCGGGCTCGGCGCCCCGCCGGGGTACGCGGACTGGGGGCAGCTCATCAATCTCGCCCACAACTGGATCCTGGGCACCGCCGGTGACCCGTTCCAGTTCTGGTACACGCTCGCCGTGCCCGGGACGGCGATCTTTCTGTTCGTCCTGGGATGGAACCTACTTGGGGACGCGTTCCGGGACATCTTCGATCCGCGCCAGCAGGGGAGCCGCTAGCGCGGGCGCGCTCGACCGGCTGCAACAGAGACCGCAGTAGAGGAGGAGTGAGATGCGAATTGCGTCGTGGACCGTTCGCGGTGCGGCGGCGCTGACCGCCGCCGTGCTGATTCTCTCGCTCGGCGTGCTCGTCGCCCGCGGTGCGGGCGAGCCGGTGAAGAACCCCGGTACGTTCGTAGAGGTGCAGTTCGGCGACGTGGTGAGCCTCGACCCCGACCTCGCCTACGACATCTATTCCGCCGAACCGATCTGGCCGAACGTGTACGAGACGTTGATCACCTACAGCGGCTCCTCGATCGACAAATTCGCGCCGATGCTGGCAACCGACGTGCCGAGCCTGTCGAACGGCCTGATCAGCAAGGACGGGCTGACGTACACGTTTCCGATCCGGCAGGGCGTCCGGTTCCACGATGGCTCCACGATGACGACGGACGACGTCGTGTACTCGCTCCGGCGGTTCCTACTGCAGGACCAGGCCGGCGGGCCGGCGTGGCTCCTGCTGAGCCCGCTGCTTGGCGTCGACAACACGCGGGACGCCCAGGGGAAGATCCAGGTGACGTGGGACCAGGTCCAGAAGGCCGTCTCCGCGCAGGGCAACACCGTCGTGTTCCATCTCAAGAAGCCGTTTGCGCCGTTTCTGACGATCATGGCGGCATGGGGCGCCGTGATGCCGCGCAAGTGGGCGGCCGCGCACAACGATTGGGACGGCGCGGCCACGACCTGGCAGAAGTTCAACAACCCGAAGACGGAGGACCGGTACCAGCTCGACCACATGAACGGCACCGGGCCGTTCATGCTGCAGCAGTGGGACCGCCAGAACAAGGAAGTCATTCTCGTACGCAACGACCACTACTGGCGCCAGCCGGCCGCGCTCCAGCGCGTGATCATCCGGTCGATCCCCGAGTTCGCGACGCGCCGCCTGCAGCTGCAGCAGGGCGACGCCGACCTGGTAGTCGCCTCGCCCAACGAGGAGTCCCAGCTCAAGGGGCAGCCCGGGGTCGTCATCCAGGACGGTCTCCCCCAGATCGCGGTGCAGACGCTGCAGTTCAACTTTAAGATCGACACCGAGGGCAACCCCGACGTCGGGAGCGGCAAGCTCGACGGGCAGGGGATCCCGCCTGATTTCTTCGCCGACCTTCATGTGCGCCGGGGGTTTGCCTACGCGTTCGACTACACGCAGAACCTGAGCAGCGCCTACACCGGGCACGGCATCCTGCCGCACGGTCCGATCGTCCAGGGGCTGCTCGGCTACGACCCGACGGTGCCGACGTACACGACGAGCCGCGACAAGGCGGTCGCGGAGTTCAAGGAGGCGCTGGGCGGCAAGCTGTGGGACGCAGGCTTCAAGCTCACGATCCCGTACACCGCAGGGAACACCGCGCGCCAGGTTGGGGCGTCGATCGTGCGCGATTCGGTGCAGGCGCTCAACCCCAAGTTCCAGATCGCGTTTCGCCCGGTCCCCTCGAGCACGCTGAACCAAATCCTGTTCGCCCACAAGGGGACGATGTACTTTCTCGGGTGGTTCGCGGACTATCCCGATCCGCATGACTTCGCGCAGCCGTTCCTCGCGTCGGCCGGGTATTTCCCGGTGCGCGGCGGGTACCACAACGCGGACGCCGACCGGCTGATCGATCAGGCGGTCAGCACGACCGATCCGACCCAGCGTAAGGCGCTCTACAAGCAGATCTCGATGATCGCGTACAACGATCTGCCGTATCTGTTCCTGGTGCAGCCGACGACGTACTACGCGATGCGCGCGTGGGTGCACGGGTGGTACTACAATCCGATCTTCCCGGGACAGTACTACTACACGATCGCCAAGCGGTAGCGACGGCACGCGTCAGGTCACGCACGCGGGGGGCGCGTAGACCGCGCCCCCCGCGCTGTGCTACGATGGCGAAAACCCCTGCGTTGGAGGATCGCGTGGCCGACGACCGGTCGCCTGCACCGACGATCGACGATGCCGCCGTGGCGCACGTGGCCCGGTTGAGCCGGCTTGAACTGACGGCCGAGGAGCGACAGCTGTTCCGCGTGCAACTCGGCAGCATCCTCGAGTCATTCCGGCGGCTCGCCGAGCTCGATCTCGGGGACGTCGTCCCGACGGGCCCGGGCCCGGTGGATCCGGCGGCCGGCGCGCTGCGCGACGACCGTGCCGTGCCGTCGCTGCCGCGCGAGCAGGCGCTTGCAAACGCGCCGGCGGTTGAGAACGGCTACCTCGTCGTCCCGCAGGTGATCGAGGGCGCAGAGGGCGCCGGCACGCCATGACGTCCTCCCCGCCTGCGTCGCCCGCGGACCTGCCTGCGTGGGAGCTCCGCGCGCGCTACCGCCGGGGAGAGGTGCGCCCGACGGAGGTCGTCCGGGCGGTGCTCGACCGAATCGACGCGGTGGAGCCGCGGATCCACGCGTACCTGCACCTCGACGCCGACGCCGCGCTCCGCGACGCCGAGCGGTGGGATGCGACCGCCGGGAGAGAGGACGCGCCGGCGCTCGCGGGTGTGCCCGTGGCGCTCAAGGACAACCTTTGCACGCGCGGGACGCCGACGACCGCGGGCTCGCACATCCTCGACGGGTTTCGGCCCCCGTACGACGCGACCGTGGTCACGCGCCTGCGCGAGGCCGGGGCGATCGTGCTCGGCAAGACGAACTGCGACGAGTTTGCGATGGGGAGCAGCACCGAGAACTCCGCGTTCGGCCCCACGCACAACCCCTGGGATCCGGCCCGGGTCCCGGGCGGCAGCAGCGGTGGGTCGGCCGCGGCGGTGGCGGCCGGTGAGGCGACCCTGGCGCTCGGCAGCGACACCGGCGGTAGCATCCGGGAGCCGGGCGCGTTCTGCGGTGTCGTCGGTCTCAAGCCAACGTACGGGCGCGTCTCCCGATACGGGCTGATCGCGTTCGCGTCCTCGCTCGACCAGATCGG
>DASQGM010000060.1:0-7982 GCA_035632615.1 bacterium
GTGTTCCGAAGAACGTGCGATCGCCCTACTTCGGCTTCCAGAGACCGAGTGCCGCGCCGGTGGGGTCGAGGATGATGCTGATCCACCCGGCGCCCATCACTTCCGTCACGTCTTTCATGACCGTGGCGCCGAGTGACTTGGCCTTTTGCGTTGCCGCGGTGATGTCGTCCACCTGCACATAGGCGAGCCACGCCGAAGGCGCGCCGGGAACGGGGTGTTTCATGATTCCCCCGCCGGTGCCTTCACCGACCTTGATCATCGTGTACCCCGCCATATCGACGTCTTCCAGCTTCCATGCGAACAGCTTCCCGTAGAACGCCTTCGCCTTGGCGACGTCGGTGGTGTTCAGTTCCACGTGCACGAACGGGTTTGCCATGACGTTCGACCTCCTCAGCGCGAGAGTGTGTGCGTCGATGCGCTTCGATACTAAGACGATTCGCGCGGCCCAAAATCGACAGCGATGGGTTGGCCCGCCACGGGGCCGGCTTGAACGGTGGCCAACCGTCGACGGATGAACCGCCGTTCGGGCTCGGTTCCAGCAAAGTCCAGCGCGCGGAGGAAGCAGAGCGCCGCCTCGTTGAGGTGTCCCAGCCGACGATGGAACTCGCCCTCCGCGAGGTGCAGAAACGGATATCGCTCGAGCTGGCCCTCCGCGGGAATCATCTTCAACGCCTCGAGCCCCGCGGCAGGGCCGCTGACCTGCGCCACGGCAATCGCCCGGTTGATCAGTACGACGAGCGTCGGCTGCCGCTCCCGCAGGAGATCGTAGAGGGCAAGAATCTGCTCCCAATTTGTCTTCGTGAAATGCTCCGTTGTGGCGTGGATCGCGGCGATCTCGGCCTGCAGGTGATACACCGTGAGCTTGTCCCCCCGCGCCGCGCGTCCGAGATGACGCAGGCCCAGGTCGATCATCGACCTGTCCCACAGGCCGCGGTCCTGCTCTGCCAGGAGCAACAGGTCGCCCGCCGTATCGATCCGGGCCGGAAGGCGCGCCGCCTGAAACAGCATCAGCGCCAGGAGGGCGTGACATTGCGGCTGCGCGGTGACGGCATTTCCCGTCAACAAGGTCGCCAACCAGATGGCCTCCGCGCACAGGTCGTCCTTGATGAGACGGTCGCCCGTCGTCGCGGCGTAGCCCTCCGTGAAGAACAGATACAGCACTTCGAGCACAACGTCCAATCGTTCGGGCAACTGCTCGGGGGTCGGCACCTCAAAGCGAATCCCGCGCTCGCGAATCAAGCGCTTGGCGCGCACCAGCCGCTGCGCAACCGCGACCTCGGTCGACAGGAATGCGCGGGCGATCTCCTCGACGCCGAAGCCGCACACGACCTTCAGCGTCAGCGCGATGCTTGCGGAACGCGGGAGCACCGGATGACAACAGGCAAAGATGAGCGACAGCCGCTCGTCCACCACCTCATCGGCGGACCGGCTGAGCTCCTCGGCCGACGCCGTCCGGGGCTCCGCGATGCCAGCTCCTGCCCAGACGTCCGCCTCGTCCGCGAACAAGTGCAGTTTCCGCTCGCTCTTCAAGACGTCCAGGACGCGATTGCGGGCCACACGCATGAGCCAGGCCTGCGGAACGTCGGGGACGCCCTTGTACGCCCACAGCCGAAGCGCCTGCATCATCGCGAACTGCACGGCGTCTTCGGCCAGGTCCAAGCGGTGTGCGCCGAACACTCGAACGAGCCGGGACACCATCCGCCCCACCTCGTGGCGGAACAGATGGTCGACCAGCTGGTTGATGCTCTCGGGGCGCCCGTCCATGGAATCCGACGGTCAGCAGTTCATGGCGTCGACTTCGCGTACCTCGATCCGCTGCCCCTCGGCCAGGTGGGGACAGGTCCGAGCGATTTCAACCGCGTCGTTGTAATCGAGCGCGTCGATCACGAAGAACCCGCCGAGCACCTCATGCACTTCGCTGTATGGCCCGTCGGTGACCGTCACCGTTCCGCTTTGGACCCGCACAAGCCGGCCGCCGTCATCCGTGAGCTTCTCCCCGCCGCGCATCTTGTTGCGCTGCACGAGGCCGTCGCGCCACGCGGTGTACTTGGCGATGATCCGCTGGATGTCTTCGGGCGACAACTCACCATCCCGGGTCGGCGCTTGGTACAGGAGCAGCAGGAAACGTGACATGCTCGATCTCCTCCACCGAGGGTGCCCTCATTGTGTCTCTACCCTGGCACTTGGAAGACGAATGACCCCGCCCACAATCGACATCACGTCGGGCGCCTTGTGGCTAGCGGAACAAGTCTCGCGAAGGATCGCGAAGGAGCTTCGCCGCCCCGCCGTCGCCCCGCGGCACGGGCGCCCCACGGATCAGCACGGCGGGGGTACCTTCGTCGCATTGCCCCTGCAACAGGGTGGCCGCACCCGCCAGTTCGTCCGCGACCGCCTCGACCGACGAGCGCATGGTGTAGCCATACCGGTCGGGCCGCCCGACGAGGCTGAGAAGCGGCTCGAGACCTGCCGCGCCGATGCAGACGCCGACCGCCCCCTCGCGGTGCGGACGGCCGTGGCTGTCGTTGATCACCACGGCCACCGACGCACCGAACGCGCCGCGGACCGCCTCGCGGATCGCCCGCGCCGACGCGTCCGGGTCGCGCGGCAGAAGGCTCACGACCTCCGGGCCGATGCCGACGTTGCTGTGGTCCACGCCGGCGTTGGCGCAGATGAACCCGAGACGGTGCTCGGTGATGAGCACGCCGCCGTGTGCCCGCACCACCTGCTTCGACTCCCTGAGGATCACCTCGATCAGGCGCGGATCCTTCCCGCCCTCCCGGGCCAGCCGCGCCGCCACCTCCCCAGGGGTGACGTCCGCCAGATCGACGATGCTGCCTTCCGCCTTGCTCACGACCTTCTGCGCGATCACCACGATGTCGCCGTCTTGCGGCACGGGGCCGTGCGTGCGGAGCGCGTCGACCAGAAGGTCGGGCAGCGACGCGCCCGGGAGCACGTCGGGGATTCCCTCGATCACGGTGAGCGTCATGGAGGTGGTCACGCGTCGCTCCCCGTCGGCGCAGACGCCCGCGGCAACGCGGTGAACGTCGCACCGTGTGGGCGGGCGCCGCCGGCCGTTGCCATCAAAGCCCGGTGATGCGGACGCCCAGTTCGTGGCGGCGGGCCTTGCGCCCCGCCCCGATGAGGAGCGCGGTCAGACGCTCGAGCGTGTGGTTCTGGCGAAGCGCCCCAACGTCCACCCCGCGCGTGCCCAACGCGGCGGCAAGCTCCATTACCCGCGCTTTCGCCTGCGCGTCGTCGCCGCAGACGAGGATGTCGCAGTCAACCGGGCGGCGGAGATCCGCGAGCAGCGATGCGGGGACGGTGTGGAACGCTCCGACCACCCGCGCCTCGGGACCGAGCGCCCGCTGCGCCGCCTCGGCCGCGGACCCCTCGGGCAACTGAGCGGCGTACGACGGATTCTTCTCGAGCGGCACGGTCACGTCTACGACGATCTTCCCGGCGGCTGCGGGGGCGATCGCCGCGACCGTTTCCGCGTGCGCCGCCGCGGGCACCGTGATCACGATGATCTCCGCGGCGCGCGCCGCGTCGAGGTTCTCCCGGGCCTGGACGGCGGCGGACTCCCCGGCCATGGCACGGACCTCGCGCGCCGCGGCCTCGGCACGGTCCAGCGACCGCGAGCCGATGACGACCGGCATCCCGGCCGCCGCCCACCGGAGCGCGAGCCCCAGGCCCTGCCGTCCGGTTCCCCCGATCACCGCGATCGCCACCGCCGCCCCCTCTTGCGTTCTTCCGCGCCTGCACCGCCGCACCGGGCGGGGACGGCGCCGTTCGCCCGATGCCCCGGGATCCCCGCGGCGTCCTACGCCGGGACCGCGGTCGCGACCGTGTAGCCGTCGAGCCGCAGATACCGCGCCGCGGCCGCACCGATCTGTTCGGGGGTCACCGCCCGGATCAGCGACGGATACCGCAGCAGATAGTCCAGGCCGAGCTCGAACAGCTCGATCTCGAGGAGCGCCTGCCCGATGCCCGCATCCGTCTCCAGCCGGATCGCGAGCGACCCGACGAGATAGTCTCGCGCGTCCTCGAGCTCGCCACCGCGAACCGGGTCGCGGTGGAGCCCCTCGATCTCACGAAGAATCCCGGCGATCGCGCGGTCGACGTTCTTCGGATTCACGCCCGCGCGGACCGCCCAGGGGCCGGCCAGAAACCCAGCCTGGGCTTGGCTATAGACGTAGTACGCGAGGCCCTCCTCGTCCCGCAGGGTCGCGCCGAGCCGGCCCATGAGGCCGAGACGTCCGAGGATCAGATCGGCCATCATCGCCTGGTAGTAGTCCGGGCTGGTGCGGCTGAAGCCCGGCACGCCGAGGACGATGTCGGCCTGGGTCTTGCCTGGGATGGTGACCGTGCGGCGCTGCGCCGACGCCGCGGGGCCGGCCGGCGGCACCGCCGACGCATCGACAGACGGCCCGGCCTGCCATCCGGCAAACGCCCCCTCGAGCCGCGCCACCACGTCGGCGGTTTTGACATCGCCCACAACGGCAATGACGGCACCGTTTGGACGGTACCACCGCCGGTGGAAGTCCGCGAGCTGGTCTCGGGTGAGCGCGGCGACCGTCGCCTCCTCGCCCTCGAGAGGCCGGTGATACGGATGGCCGGTGGGAAACGCCGCCGCGCGGAACGCCTTGTCCGCCATGGCACGAGTGTCGTGGCGCGACTCTCGGATCCCGGTGATGAGTTTCGCACGCTGCTTCTCGACCTCATCCGACGGGAACGTCGGTCGGGTCAACACCTCGGCCAGCAGGTCGAGCATCCGGCCCGCGTCTTCGGACAAACACCGGACGCCGAAGGACACGCCTTCGACGTCCGCGCGAACGCTGAGGCTCGCCCCCAGCGAATCCAGCATCAACGCGAGGCTCTCGGACGTGTGCAACGCGGTGCCGCGGGTGAGCAACGATGCGGTCAGCAGCGCCAAGCCCTCGCGCCCGGCCGGTTCGCGAAGCGCGCCGGCCGGGAGGTATCCCCGCACCGTGAGGGCGGACGTCGCGTGGCTTTCCCGCACCAACGCGACCGCGCCCCCCGTGAGTTGGCGACGGACCACGACATCGGGCGTGATCGGCACGGCGGCAGGCGGACGGCTGGCGGGACTGGTCGCACCGATCGAATCAGGCATGGTGCGCCACCTCCTCCACCTCGGCCCCCGCCGCCCCGTGGACTTCCGAGTCGGGGATATACCACCCCACCGTGCGATTGCGGTCCGTGAACGTCCGGGCAGCCGCGGCGCACATCGCCTCCGGGGTCACCGCCGACAGCCGCTCCCAAAAGCCCGTCAGAAACTCGGCGCCGGCCACGATCTCCATGCTGCCGAGGAGCACCGCCTGCGGCGAGACCCCATCCCCGGCGTAGACCCATTGTGCTCGTGCCTGTTTCATCACCTTGTCGAGCTCTTCCGCGCCGACCGGCTCGTCGGCGATGCGCCGCAGTTCATCGAGAACCGCCGCCTCGACGCGCTCCGGTTCGATGCCGGGGCGCAGCGTGGCGCCCACCTCGAACAGCGTCGGGTCGTGCGACGGACGAAACGAGCTGCCGGCGTCGACGGTGAGCTCGCGCTCTACGAGCGCGCGATACAGCCGGCTGCTCCGGGCTCCGATCCCCTCGCCGCCAAACACGCCGGGGCCCTTGAACCCCGAGAGCACCCCGTCCACGACCAGGAGCGGGAAGAAATCCGGGTGCGTCACCGCGGGAGCGTGAAAGCCGAGTTGCAGCATCGGCACCGCCCCCCCGGGGCGGCGGACCACCACGCGACGTTCGCCTTCCTGCGGCGGCTCGACGCTGCGGACCTGGGGCGGCGGCGAGGCCGCGGGAATCCCACCGAACGCGTCCTCGATGCGCCCCAACAGCTCCCGGGCGTCGAAGTCGCCGACCGCGACGATCACAGCGTTGTTGGGCGTGTAGTAGGTTCGATAGTGGCGGTACAGGTCGTCCCGCGTGATCGCCCACAGATCGCTCTTGTAGCCGATGACGGCGTGACGGTACGCGTGGACCCGGTACGCCGCCGATTCGACTTCCTCATAGAGCGCATACTCGGGATTGTTCTCGGCGCCCTCTCGCTCGGAGACGATGACCGTCCGCTCGCTCTCCACCTCGGACGGCTCGAACAGCGTGTTGACCATGCGGTCCGACTCGATCCGGATGCCGAGCCCCACGTGCTCCTCCGGCAACGTCTCGAAGTACGCCGTGAAGTCTTTCCAGGTAAATCCGTTCCACGTCCCGCCGTGCCGGTTCACGAGCCGGGAGAACTCCCCTTTGCCGAGGGTCGGCGTGCCCTTGAACAGCATGTGCTCCACCCAGTGGGAGATCCCGGTGATCCCCGGCACCTCGTTGCGGCTCCCGACCCGGTACCACGCCCAGAACGTGGCAACCGGAGCCGTGTGCACCTCGCGCAGGAGCACGACGAGACCATTTGGCAGCACCGTGCGAACTGTGGGCGTCATCGCCAGACTCCTCTCGCTCTCGTGCCTCGCGGGCGGGCCGACCCGCCCGGGACGCGCGGGCGGCGGCCGCGAGCGGTTCCGCCGTCCGATGAACAGGCCCGGCGCGGCGATCCTGCGCCGGGCCCCGCAGCCCTACTGGACCTTCTGAACCGCCGCCTGCACCTCGTCGTACGGTGGCTCTTGCCCGGGCGCATCGGACAGCCACACGTAGGCGACCTTGCCGCTCTTATCGAGTACGAACACGGAGCGCCTTGCGATCCCGTCGAGCAGGCCGAGGAAGCTGCCGTCGTACACACCAAACGCCTTCATCGCCTGATGGTTGAAGTCGCTGAGCAGAGGGAACGTCAACTGATGCTGCTTTGCGAATTCCGCGAGAACGAACGGCGTATCAGCGCTGATGCCGAAGACCTGGGCATTCATCGCGTTGAGCCGGTTCAGGTCGTCGCGGAACCGGCACATCTCCTTGGTGCACGTCCCCGTGAACGCCGCGGGAAAGAACGCCAGCACTGTGGGCTTCCCCCGCAGTTCGCTGACTTTCATCGCCTTGCGTTCCCCGTTGACCAATACCGCCTCTGGCGCCTGCTGTCCCACCGCAACCGACATACGCTCCCTCCTTGTGCTGGATGATGCGCGGCTCGCTTGGATACCTCGGATGGGAAGCGCGGGCTCAGGACCTCGACTGCCGATGAACAGGCACCGGGCCACCGCCCGCATTCCCTAGTATACTATCGCGAAAATGTCACCGTGGGGTGAAACGACGCGTCCGATTCCCGGGATTCCGCAGTCGGCGAAACCCAGAGAATCGATCAAGTAACGATAGATTTGCAGTTGATGAACGACCAATCGGCTCCGATACCGGTGCAATTCGCGACTTTGGAAGCCAACTGGCCAACATCAGCGCAGAATATACGAACGTTCGTACGTATGATATAACCTACCTCCCTGCCCTGCGTCCACATCCGAGGCACGGATCAACGGCCCGCCGCTGGCCGCCGACCGGCGCCTACTCCGCGTCCGCGAACCTCGCCAACAGGTCGGCCATCAACAACACGGTTTCGCGGAAGTCGGCCATGCGCACGTTCTCGTCCGGCGCGTGGGCGTGGGCGTTCCAGTACCCCGACCCCGTACTCACCATCGGGACGTTGAGCACGGGCCCGATGTCATGCATCGGTCCCGTGCCCGCGGAGGTCGGATAGACGAGCACCGGCCGCTTCGTCGTCGCTTCGACCGCCCGACGAACCACGCCGACGAACGGGTCGGTAGGATCGGTGCGGAACGGGAACTCCGCGCCGAGCACGGTAATCGCGATGTCCGCGAACCCCAGCGCGTCCAGGTGCTTCCGCACGTTGCGCGCGACCTCGTGCGGGTCCTGGTCGGGGACGAGGCGAAAGTCCACCTTCGCCCTGGCCACCTTGGGGAGCACCGTCTTCGATCCCTCCAGCGTGTACCCGCCCCAGATGCCGCAGAGCGTGCACGTCGGCGTGAAGAGGAGCTGACGCACCGCGTCCGGGCCGCTCACGCCGCCGATCA
>DASQGM010000061.1:0-3280 GCA_035632615.1 bacterium
CCGCGACCACGATCCGGTGATGTACCTGGAGCACAAGAAGCTGTATCGGTTGATCCACGGCGACGTCCCGGACGGAGATGTGACCGTGCCGATCGGGCCCGCCGTCGTGCGGCGCCCCGGTCGCGACCTGAGCATCTTCGCGTACGGACTGATGATGCACGAGGCGCTCGGCGCGGCCGAGCTGCTGAGCCGCGAGGGGATCGAGGCGGAGGTCGTCGACCTTCGCACGCTCCGACCGCTCGACACGCACACGATCCTCGACTCGGTCACCAGGACGAACCGGGCGCTGGTGGTGCACGAGGACAACCGCTTCGGCGGGTTCGGCGCGGAGATCGTGGCCACGATCGCCGAGGAAGGGTTCCGGCACCTTGACGCGCCGCCGACCCGGCTCTGCGGCCCGGACGTGCCGGGCGTCCCGTTCGCTCATCCGTTCGAGGAATGGTTCATGCCCAACGCCGAGAAGATCGCGGCGGCGGCGCGCGCGGTCGTGGCCTACTAGATCCGGAGCCATCCGGGCCGCGCAGAGGAGCCCCCCATGCCGACCGAAGTCAAGATGCCCCAGTTGGGCGAGAGCGTGCACGAGGGCACGATCGGCAAGTGGCTCAAGCAGCCGGGAGAGCGCGTCGCCAAGTACGAGCCGCTCGTCGAGGTGATCACGGACAAGGTCAACGTCGAGATGCCGTCCCCGCTCGCGGGCGTGCTCGGACAGATCCTGGTCCAAGAGGGCAAGACCGTGGCGGCCGGCACGCCGATCGCGCTCATCGAGGAGGCGGGCGGCCAGGCTGCGCGGTCTAGCGTCTCGGCGCCCGCCGCAGCGGCCGCCGTCACGAGCGGAACCGGCGTCCCGGCGGCGTCGGGCGACGGGCGGACCGCGGCCGTCGGAGACGCCGCGCGCGGGGGCGGGGCGCGTCTCTCCCCGCTGGTCCGGCGGCTCGCGGAGGAGCACCATCTGCGGATCGAGGAGCTGGAGACGATCCAGGGGACCGGCACCGGCGGACGCGTGACGAAGGACGATGTGCTGCGCTACCTGGAGTCTCGGGGATCGGCGACGCCGGCCGCGGCGCCCGGGGCAGCCCCCGGCGAACCCGGCGTGGCCGGCGGCCCGTTCGCGGCTCCCGCGGCGTCCGCGGGTCGGGTCGGGGTGCCGCGCGCGCCCGGCGACCGGCTCCAACCGCTCTCGGTGCTTCGGCGGGCGATCGCGGACCGGATGGCGCGGAGCGCGCGGGAGATCCCGCACGCCTACGGCGCCGTAGAGGTGGACGTGACCGCGCTCGTGCGCCACCGCGAGGCGCACAAGGCCGTGTGGCGGGCGCGCGAGGGCGTGAACATCACCCTGACCGCGTTCGTCGTGCGGGCGGTGACGCGGGCGCTGCGCGCGTACCCGCTCGTGAACTCGACGTTCACGCCGGAGGGGATCCTCGTCAAGCAGGCGATCCACGTGGGCGTCGGCGTCGCGGTCACGGACGGGCTCATCGTGCCGGTGATCAAGGACGCCGACCGACGCAGCGTCGTCGGCATCGCCCGCGAGATCGAAGCGCTCGCCGGCCGCGCGCGCCAGGGCAAGCTCGCGCCGGACGACATCGCCGGCGGCACGTTTACGCTCACCAACGCGGGCGTGTACGGCTCGATCTACTCGATGCCGATCATCAACCATCCGCAGGCGGCGATCCTGTCGACCGATGCGGTCGTGCGTCGCCCGGCGGTTGTGGGGGAGGGCATCGCGATCCGCGAGATCATGAACGTCGGCCTCGGCTTCGACCACCGGGTGTTCGACGGCGCGCTGGCGATGCAGTTCCTCACGCACGTCAAGCGGCAGCTCGAGGAGTTTGCGCCGATGGGAGATTCCGCGGAGTTCTGACTCACCTGCGGCGGATCGCCGGCCCGGCGGTCCGTCCGACGGCCAAAAGGGGTGGACAATGAGCGTTGAACGGCGGCCGGAGTGGCTGAAGGTCAAGTTGCCGAGCGGCCCCAATTTCCGCGAGCTGGTCGGGATCATGCGCACGCAGGCGCTGCACACCGTGTGCGAGGAAGCCCGCTGTCCGAACATCGGCGACTGCTGGGAGCGAAAGACGGCGACGTTTCTGATCCTCGGGAACGTCTGCACGCGGCACTGTGCGTACTGCGCGATCGCCCACGGGCTCCCCACCGAGCTGGACGTGCAGGAGCCCGACCGCGTGGCGGACGTCGTCGCCCGGATGCGGCTCCGTCACGTGGTGGTCACGTCGGTGGATCGGGACGACCTGAGCGACGGCGGAGCCGGGATGTTTGCGCGAACGATCCGGCTGATCCGCGAGCGGGCGTCCGGGTGTTCCGTGGAGGTGCTGATCCCGGATTTCAAGGGCGACGCGGAGCCGCTCCGAACCGTGCTCGAGGCCGGGCCGGACATCCTCAACCACAACATCGAGACGGTGCCGCGCCTGTTCCGGGACGTGCGGCGGGGCGGCAACTACCGTCGCTCGCTCGCGCTGCTCGAGCGCGCCAAGGCCTGGGGACGCCGGGGGTTGACCAAGAGCGGGATGATGGTCGGTCTCGGCGAGGCATGGGAGGAGATCCTCGGCACGATGCGAGATCTGCGCGGCGTGTCCTGCGACATCCTGACGATCGGCCAGTATCTCAGCCCGGGCAAGGACTACGCGCCGATCGCGCGCTACTACCATCCCGCTGAGTTCGCCGCGCTCAAGGCCGAGGGGCTCGCGATGGGGTTCCGCCACGTCGAGTCGGGCCCGCTCGTGCGCAGCAGCTACCACGCGGACGAACAGGCGGCGGCCGCCGCGACGTAGCGTCCGGGAGGGGCGCGCTCCCCGCCGGGAAGAGACGGAGGCCCTCCCGACGTTCACGCAGGAGAGCCTGTTCTCGCTTTCTTGACAGTTCGAGGGGAACGGTTCTATCGTAGGGACTATCGCGGCCGACGGCCGACACGACGGAGGAACCGATGGCGACGACGAGGACTGAGCAGGCGCGAACGACGCCTCCGGTGCTGAGCGCGACGCAGATGGAGCGGTACGCCCGCCAGCTGATTCTCGAGGAGGTGGGCATCGCCGGTCAGGCCCGCCTGCTCAACTCGAAGGTGCTCGCGATGGGCGCGGGCGGGTTGGGCTCTCCGGTGGCGCTGTACCTCGCGGCGGCTGGGGTCGGCACGATCGGCATCGTGGACGGGGACCGCGTGGATCTGTCCAATCTGCACCGCCAGATCCTGCATCCCACCCAGGCCGTGGGGCAGGACAAGACCGCGTCCGCCCAGCGGACGCTTGCCGGAGTGAACCCCGAGGTCACGGTCGTA
>DASQGM010000062.1:0-2147 GCA_035632615.1 bacterium
ATCCGGCGGACGCCATCTCCGTGTCACCGGCGCTGTTCGCGAGCTGACGCCAGGCGACGAGCGCGTCCTGCCATGCGCGCAGCCGGTACTGAATCCAACCGGCCTCCCACAGCGCCCGATCGCCCCAGCGCGTCCCGGGGAACCGATTGGCCGCCTCGCGGAACAGCGCCACCGCCGGCCCGATGGTGCCGCGGTCCTCGCGGGCGGCGGCGACCGCGTAGAGCCCTCGCGACGCCAGCGACGACCGCGGGTACGCCTGCGCGAGCGTCCGGGCGGTTGCGAGCGCGTCCACATCCCTGCCCCGTGCCAACGCGATGCGAACGAGATAGTAGAGCGAATCGTCGGCGTGCGTCTGCTTGAGGGCCACGTCCTGCTGAAATGCCGCGGCCGCCTCGTCGAGCCGCTGCGTCCGGTGCGCGATCACGCCAAGCGTGTACAGCGCGCCGTCCGCGACGATCCACCCGCCCTTCATGTGAAGCGCCTGCGTCAGCTCGGCGCGCGCGGCCACCATCCTCCCCGCCGCGAAGTCGTTCGCCGCTCGCTGATACACCGCCTCGGGAGGGGTTGCGTCGGGCGGCAGCACGTGCGCGGAAGCGATCGTCCGGAGCCGCTGGTAGGCAGACGGCGCGTAGCTGGCGTCGGGGAACACCCACAGCACGCGGCGGTACGCCTGCGCCGCGTCCGCCCACCGGTTCTGGCTCTCGAGCGTCGTCCCCATGTCGTACCACGCCTGGGCGGCGTGCTGCCCCGCGCCAAACGCCTCGAGGTACGCGTGGTAAGCGTCGGGGGCGTCGGGTGAACCCTGGCCCCGCAGGCTCTCCGCGCGCTGGAACAGCGCGAGTCCCCGGAGCGTGCTCTGCGGGAAGCGCACGAGCAGGTCCTGAAATCCTTGGGCGGCCGGTCCATACCGGCCCGCGTTGAGCGCGGCGAGAGACTGATAGTACAAGGCGCAGTCGGCGAGCACGGGAAGCGCCTGCCCCGCCCGCCCGAAGGACGCCTCGGCCTCGGCGTACTGCGCGGTCGCAAGATCCACGACACCAAGGAGATACGACGCTCGCCCGCTATCGGCGCTCGGGTCCTGCGCCAGCGATGTGAGCATCGCGCGCGCTCCGGGTAGATCGCCTCGCGCGTACGCGGCGACCGCCGCCGCCAGCGTAGGTTGCGGCTGAGGCAGCCCCGGCGCGGGCGCGCCGACGAGCAGCGCCGCGGCGAGCATGAAGCTCAGAAAGGTTCTCACGGCATAGATCATCGCGGTCCGAGAAACGCGCCACAGGTTCGACGCCCGACGGATGGCGTCCTCCGGCAGATCACGCCGCGTCGGCTCCGGGGCGGGGTCCGGCCTACCCGGCGTCACCGGTCGGATAGATCACGCGCGGGCTGCTGAGATAGATCACCCCATGGGGCGCTCGCGACGGATCGGTCTCAACGACGTAGAATGTCGCCCATGCGATCGGAAATGCCAGGCCCGTGGGAAGCTGCACCGTGAGGGATCGCCACCCGGTCCAATCGACGTGCCGCGCCAAGGTCACCGTGCCGCGATCGCCGTTCGCCTGGTCGAAGGCGCCGCGCAGCCACACCCCACTGCCGTCCCCGTAGACCCACAGCGTGATCCCCGAGGGAGCGCCGGGCAGCGGCACCGGAGAGAGTAGGTACGCCGCGCGTGTTCCCGCGCCGTCGAGACCGTAGGTCAGCTTTGCAGACGGGTGGCCGTCGTGTCCCGGATCGTTCACGAGCGCCACCGAGCCGGTCACCGTGTTCGGGTAACCGCGAAACGTCCAGTCGCCGCCATCGAATTGGGTGAGATACCGCGCCGTGCTGCCGATCGTCACCCGGGCTCGGCCCACCGCGCCCCCCGCCTGCACGGTCACCGTGCCGGCGCCGGCCGCTTCGCCGGCGACGAACGCGCCCGACGGCGAGATCGTGCCGAGCCGGCCCGGGCTCACGCTCCACGCGGCGGCGCCGCCCGATAGGATCACCGCCCGCCCCGTGGCGCCTTGCGCCTGCATCGTAAACTGGGTGCCCGCGCCCGGGGCCACGTTCGCCGCCGCTGGGCTCACCACGAGTTTGCTCAACCGCGTGACCACCGAGACCGGGATCGAGCCGCTCGCCTGCCCGCTCTGCACCGTGAGCGTCCCGGTTCCCGGGGG
>DASQGM010000063.1:0-3584 GCA_035632615.1 bacterium
ATCGTTGGGCCCAAGGAGGGCGCCCCGCACTTTGCGATCCGCTACTTCGAGATTCCGCCGAACGGGCAGTCGTCGTTTGAACAGCACGCCCACGATCACGGCGTCGTCGTCCTTCGAGGCCACGCGCGGGTACGATTGGGACGGGACGTCCAGGAGGTCGGACCGGGCGACGCCATCTACATCCCGCCAACCGAGCAGCATGAGTTCGAGACGATCGGCGAGGAGCCGTTTGGATTTCTGTGCGTCATCCCCTCCAAGGAGCTGCTCCAGAAGCTGCAGCGTCTTGAGCAGGACGAGTCCGCGCACCGCTGACCACCCGCGCCTGCCACCCTTCACCCGAACGTCTTACCGTGAGCGCGAGCTAGCCGAGGTGCGGAAGAATCCGGCTTGAGAGCGGAGCACGCGAGGCACCGATAATGATGCCAGCCGTCAGAGTGATGCTTGTCGTGGTGGGCACCGTTGCCTATTTGGGCTTGGCGGTCCTCGGCTGGGGCGGGCTTGCGGCCTTCTTCTCCCACCCCGCGCTGGTCGCGCTCACCGTCGCGCTTTCCGTCATGGCTGGCGCATCGCTCTTCGCTGGCGGAAATCTGAGCCCGGGTGCGCGCGAGGATCGTGGCAACCGATGGGTCATCGTAGCCTTTGCGCTGATCGGGCTGCTGGGCGCCTATCTCCCGGCCTACGCGGACCGGAAGGAGTTCTGGACCCTCGACGGCGATACCATTCGCTGGCTTGGCGTCGTTCTCTTCGCTGTCGGTGGTGCGCTGCGGATCTGGCCAGTCTTTGTGCTCGGCCGTCGGTTCAGCGGGCTGGTCGCTATCCAGCCCGGGCACACGCTGGTCACCAGCGGGGTCTATGGAGTCATCCGCCACCCCAGCTATCTGGGGTTGCTCGTCAACTCGCTGGGGTGGGGCTTCGCCTTTCGCTCGGGGGTCGGCGCGCTGCTCACGGTGCTCGTGATCGTGCCGCTCCTCGCGCGCATCCGTGCGGAGGAAAGGCTGCTGTGCACGCAGTTTGGCGACGCGTATGATGCGTACTGCGCCCGGACATCACGGCTGATTCCCGGGCTCTATTAGCGGTCGAAGCGAGTTCTCCCGCGCATCCATCGCCGACCCTGCACCGGCTGGAGGGAGCGGCGCGGCGCTTGCTCCAGGCCGCAACCAACGCCCCTGTCCTAGGAAGGCTCAGGCTCCCGTCGACGGCCCGTCCCGCTGCCGCCCGCGGGTCCCCGGGTCGTGTCGCCACGGCAGTGCCGGCGCTACGGGTGCACCACGACCTTGAGGACCGCGCCGCCGGCGCGCACGAGCGCGTAGCCGCGCCCGACGTCCTCCAGCGGCAGGCGGTGCGTGACCAAGGGTTCGACGGGAAGGCCCGCCGCGAGCAGCCGCAACGCCTCCCGCGTGTCGGTCGGGCCCGCCGAGTACGACGGGACGATCGTCGTCTCCCGAAAGAACAGATCGTGCACGGGGAGCGCCCAGCGGCCGTCCGGAGGCGTCGGCGCAAACACCGCGAGGGTCCCCCCGGGCGCCACCGCGCGGCGTCCCGCCTCGAGCGCCTCGACGGTTCCGGGACACACGATCACGACGTCTGCGCCCCCGCCGTCCGCCAGGTGCGCCACACCCTCGTCGAGGTCCGTCTGCGAAGTATCGATGACTGCGTCCGCAGCCCCCGCGCCGTGCGCGAGCCGTTCGGGCACGCGGTCGGCCGCCAGGAGCTGGCCGGGTCGCACGAGCGCCCGAAGCGCCAGCAGGTGCAGCAACCCCATCAGGCCCAGGCCGACCACCAGCACGCGGTCGCCGTCCTGTACCCGGGCGCGGCGAATCGACTTCACGACGCACGCGAGCGGTTCGACAAACGTCGCGGCGTCGTCGGACAGGTTGTCGGGCACGCGCAGGGTATCGGCCGCCACGGCGGGCGGCTGCACGACCGCGTACGTCGCGAGACCGCCGGGTACGAGGCGCCGCGGCCGCCACGTCGCGCAGTGAACGAAGTCCCCGCGCCGGCACTGCCGGCACGTCAGGCACGGCGCGTGATGGTGCACGGACACGCGGTCCCCCGGCCGGAACGCCACGTCGTCGCCGACATCGACGACTTCGCCGACGGGCTCGTGGCCGAGCGGGACCGGTGCCTTCCGCATCATGTACCAATCCATGATCTCGCCCGGACAGAGGCCGCACGCTGTGACGCGGATCAGCATGTCGCCTCGTCCGAGTGGCGGCACCGGAACCTCCTCGAGGCGCAGATCGCCGGGTCCGTGATAGATCGCCGCGAGGGTCGTGGCCGGCCGCGCTACGCCCACGTGGAGCCCTCCGGGAGGACGGCGTACTTGGCGCCGACGCCGCGGTCGAGATCGTGAAAAACTTGGACGATCGCGTCGAGCGGACGCGCCCCGCTGATCAGGTCGCGCGGCCGGAACGTCCCGGACGACAACAACCTCAGCGCCTCGTGCACGTCCTCGGTGCCGTAGTGGAACGTGGCGATCAAGTCGACCTCGCCGTAGTGGAGACGCGTGGCGTCGAACCCCGGCGTGGTGCCTCCGGGCAATCCTCCAAACAGCAACACCCGCCCGCCGCCGGCGACCCACCACGGAGCCGCCGTCCAGACGTCCGGCGATCCCGTGCACTCGATGAGCACGTCGGGACCGTCGCCCCACAGCGCCCTGAGCGCCTTCCCGGGGTCGTCGGCGCCGGCGTCGATCGTGTGCGCGGCGCCCGCCCGCGCGGCCTGCTCCCGCGCGGCGGCCCGCCGCCCGACCGCGACCACCTCCAGGCCGCGGCGGCTCGCCTCCCGGATGTGCAAGAGCCCGATCGGGCCGAGCCCGACAACGGCCACTCGCCGGCCGGGGAGCCGGCCAAGCCGCCGCCAGCCGTGCACGACGCACGCAAGCGGTTCGAGAAACGCCGCTTCGACGTAGGAAAGCGTCGCCGGCTTCGAAAAGAGATGCCGGCGGACGATGCGCCGGGGGAGGCGAATCTGGTCGCCGTACGCCCCCACGGCCATGTCGTCGAACAGCGTCTCGCAGAGGTTCTCGCTGCCGCGCCGGCACGGACCGCACTCCCCGCACGGCGCGGTCGGCATGAAGACAACCGCCCGACCAACGGTGAATCCCTCGACCCCGTCGCCGACGGCAGCGATGTCCCCCGCGGCCTCGTGCCCGAAGGGACCGAAGGGCACCCTGGGGTGGCCGCGACGGTAGGTCTTGAGATCGGTGCCGCAGGTCAACGCGGCACGCACGCGGACGACGACCTCGCCGGGCCCCGGGACCGGCGCGGGAACGTGCTCCAACGCGAGTTCATAGGGAGCCCGAAGCACTGCCTGGCGCATGGTCACCTCGCGTCACTCACTAGTGGAATGATGCGCCGGTGGAACGGGCGGGTCAAGAGACGCCCTTGGACGGCGCCCGGAGCCCGGCGAGATCTGCCCAAGTGTACTGGCGGCGCACCGGCCGCTCCGCGTCCGGGTGATGATCGCGACCTCGCCCAGGGTCGCTAAGTGTGCCACAAATGAGCCACACAATCAACACTCAGAGCGAGATCCGAGCGAAAGCGGCACGGGGGCGTGGCCGGTCACGCCCCCGCGCCTTTCCA
>DASQGM010000064.1:0-5363 GCA_035632615.1 bacterium
TTTCAGTTTGAGCCGGCGCAACTGCAGGTGGCGACCGGCACGAAGGTCACCTGGTCCAACACCGACGAGATCGAGCACACGGTGACGGCCGGGACGCCCGGCACGAAGACCGGGTTGTTCGATTCCGCGCTCAACGGCAAGGGTACGGCCTTCAGCTTCACGTTTGCCAAGGCCGGCACGTACGACTACTTTTGCATGCGCCACAACTTCATGCACGGGAGCGTCGTCGTCCACTAGCCGGCGGCGACGCGGCGCCACCGATTCGAGTGCGCGGTAAGCACAAGGCGTCATCACCAGAGAGAGGAGACCAGACGATGAAGAGGATTGCACGGGTGCTCGGAGCTGCCGCGCTCGCGGCGCTCCTGGGGGTCGCGGGTGTCACCACGGGCCGCGCGTCGGCCGCCATGATGCCGATGACAGACAGCGCGGCGCTCGGCTTGCGAGTGGCGTTGAATAACCTGCTTCAAGAGCACGCGTACCTGGCGGCGATGGCGACGGGGGCGGCGCTGGAGGGGCGGACGGACGACTTCAAGGCGGCGGCGGGGGCGCTGGACGCGAACTCGGTAGACGTGTCGAAGGCGATCGGATCGGTGTACGGGACGGGAGCGGAACAGGCGTTCCTGCCGTTGTGGCGGAAGCACATCGGCTTCGTGGTGGACTACACAACGGGGCTGGCGACGAACGACAAGGCGAAGCAGGACAAGGCGGTTACGGACCTGGTGGCGTACACGCAGGACTTCGGGGCGTTCCTGCACTCGGCGAACCCGAACCTGCCGGTGGACGCGGTGGCGGGATTGGTGAAGGAGCACGTGTTGACGCTCAAGGCGGTGATCGACGCGCAGGCGGCCAAGGATCCGGTGAAGGCGGACCAGGCGCTGCGGATGGCGGGGGGCCATATGGCGATGATCGCGGACCCGCTGGCGGCGGCGATCGTGAAGCAGTTCCCCGACAAGTTCCAGTAACGTGTAACACGGTGCGGCACGGGGGCCTCGCGCGAGCGGGGTCCCCGGCTGCCGGGTCTACGGCCGCCGGCGGTCAGACGCGAATGAAGACGCGCCGTCGATACAGCGCGAAGAGCGCGAGCCACCACACGACGATGACGGACGCGGTGTAGATCCACCCGGCCGCGACCGCGCCGACGGCGCCGCCGAGAGGATCGAGCACCACCGTGTGCAGCGAGAGCGTGTGGCCCCGCGAGAGCGGATCGGGCCAGGTCTGCATGGCGCCGATCGCGAACAGCGCGGACGCAACGTAGCCCACGATCGCGTTGGAGCCAAACACCGCGAACGGAACGCCGAGCGGCCGCAGCCGCACGACGTCGAACAGCAGGTGGCAGGCCGCCAGCAGCAGCAGCCCGAGCCCTCCCGCGAACAGCACGTACGTCGGTGTCCACAAATCCTTGTTCAGCGGAAGCGTCTGTCCCCACAGCCAGCCGCCGAGCGCCAGCGCCACGCCCGCGGCGGCGAGCGCGCCGGTCTTGACGATCTCCTCCGCGCGGCCGGCCCGCAGCAGGCCGCCCGCGATGGTGCCGAGCAAGGCCAGCGCCGAGGCCGGCGCGACGGCGAGCACCCCGGCGAGCGCGTAGCGGGTCAGGTAGGCATCGTTCAGGTACTGGATGACGTTGTGATGCGCCTGGAACACGCCGGCGCCGAGGCCGGGCGCCGGCACGAGGGTGAGGAGCGCTCCGTACGCGGCCAGCAGCCCCGCGGCCGCGGCGAGCCTCGCCGGGACCGGCGTCCGGCTCAGCAGGGCCGCCACGAGGTACGACAGACCCAGGAGCTGGAGCACGTCCATGCCCACGGTGAGCCTGTGGGCCGCGACCGAGTCGATCAGGATTCCGAGCGCGACGAGCGTCGCGGTTCGCCGCGCGACGCGCAGCGCGTACGCGGCACCGTGCAGGCCGGCCCGGGCACCGACCGGGACTGTCACCCCCACGGTGAAGACGAACCACGGGAGGATCATGTCGGTAAACGTCACACCGCCGCCCCACGGCGCGTGCATCAGCTGCCGCGGCGTGGCGGCGTTCCAGATCATGTTGTTGACGAGGAGCATGCCGGCGATCACGAAGCCGCGGAACGCGTCGAGAGACGGCAGCCGTCCCGCCGGGCGGGGCGCGGCGGCGCGCGTGTCGGGTTCCGGCCGGACGGTCGGGCGGGTGCCGGGCCCGGCGGCAGCGGGGGTCTCGTCGCCCCGATGTGGCAGCGTGTCGGGTCTGCGCGGCGGGGCGTCGATTACGGCGTGTGGAGTCACGGTCGCACGCTCGATTCCCTCATGGTCGCGGTGCCGTCACGGGCCGTCGTTCCTTGTGACACGGCGGGCGTCGCCGGAGTCCGGCGAGCCTCGATCGGCTCCAGGCTACGCCCCGAGGGTCACAATCTCATGAAGCGTCCGACAGCCGCTGCTCCAGGGCGGCTCAGCGGGCGTCCGTCGACGCCGTGAGCGAGAACATCAACGGGATGCTGCGCGTGCCGGACGGCAGTTGCCATGTCCCGTCGGGACGCTCCTCCATCCACGGGAACATCGCCCACCCGACGTACGGGTATTCCTCGAACGTCTCGATGCGCAGCCCCGCGCGCACCAGCGCCCCGACGACGTCCGCGAGGGGGTGCATCCATTGATAGGTCAGGCTGTCGGTCGGCGCGTCGGGTGCGGCGTATGAGCCGCGTCGCGCCGAGCGCTCCGGCTCCGCGGAGTAGAAGTACGGGTACCTCGGTCGCAGTTCCCGGTCCTCGCGGGCCTCGTCGAAGATCATCGCAAACGGGTGGCCCTCGATGATGCAGAACGTGCCGCCCGGCCGCAGAAAATGGGCGATGACCCGAGCCCAGCGGTCCAGATCCGGGAGCCAGCAGAGCACTCCGTGGGACGTGAAGACGAGGTCGAACTCGCCACGGAGCCGCTCCGAAAGCGCATAGAGGTCGCTCTCGACGAACGTGGCCGGCACACCGACCTCGGCCGCGAGCGCGCGGGCGGCCGCGATCGCCTCTCCGGAGAAATCGACGCCGGTGGCGACCGCGCCGCGCCTGGCCCAGGCGATCGTGTCGAGCCCGAAGTGGCACTGCAGGTGCAGGAGCGTCTTGCCGGTGACGTTGCCGAGCAACCGCATCTCCAACTCGTCGAGCCCGGCGCGCCTCCGGGAGGTGCCGGCCTTGAAGCCCTCGACATCGTAGAACGAGGACGCCACGTGATACTTCGTCCACACGTCCCACATCGCTCGGTTGGTCTCGAGGTAGCGTTTCATCGATGGGCCTCGCGTGCCGCGGTCCCGGGCGGGACGCCGTGTGCTGCGTGAATGCGTCGTATTGCAGTGTAGCACAACGACCTTGCCGTCGGTCTTTGCTCACGCTTCACGCAGTTTTCGAATAGTCATCACGGCGCCTTCACCCGCGTGCGATAGGATCGAGCCGCAGGCACAGTGCACGGAGGTGTTCGCTGGTGAGCAACGATATCGTGATTCTTTCCGTTGAAGGATTGCACCAGGCTCCCGCAGCCGCGCGCCTCGAGCGGGCCCTGGCGGGCGTGCGCGGTGTCCAAGGCGTCTCCCTGAACCTGGCGACCGAGAAGATGCGCGTGACCCATGATCCCGCGGCGGCGGACCTCCGCCGGCTCGTCGAGGTTGTGCGCTCGGTGGGTTGCGACGTTCGCGCGTCGCACGCCGTCATCGGCGTGGACAACATCGGGTGCCCGTCGTGCGCGACCCGGATCGAGGACGCGCTCCGGGGCGTCGGCGGCGTGCTGGACGCGGCCGTGGATCTGCCCACGCGTCGCGCGATTGTGTCGTACCTGCCGGGGCACGTGACGCAGCGCGACCTCGCGCAGGCGATTCGCGAAGCAGGATATCAACCGACAAGGGCGCCCGCCGGCGCCGAGCCCGGGCGTCTGACCGGCGTGGGGGCGTTCGCGCGCTAGCCCATGGGCGCTCCCGGCCGCGCCGGTCGCGCCTGCGACCACCACGTTCGTCTGGCGCCGCCGGCAGAGACGTGACGATCCACCGGGTTTGTCCGCGAACGCCGAACGTGTCTCCGCGTCGAGGAGGCACGGGTCTCCCCAGGGAGACCTGATCGTGACGCCTCGAACACCTGATTCTTGACGTCCCGGGACCGGCAGGCCCGCGTGCGGCGCGCACGAAGTTACCGGGCATGAGGCTGTCGATCATCGACCAATCGCCCGTGCCTGCTGGCCTCACGGCCGCAGACGCGCTGCGCAACACGATCGAGCTCGCGCGGCTGGCCGACCGGCTTGGGTACGAACGGTACTGGATCGCCGAGCACCATGCCACCCGCGCGTTCGCCAGCTCGGCGCCGGAGGTCCTCATGGCGCGCGTGGCCGCTGAGACCTCCGGCATCCGCGTGGGCTCCGGCGCGGTCCTCCTGCCCCACTACAGCCCGTTCAAGGTGGCCGAGACGTTCCGGGTGCTGCACGCGTTGTATCCTGACCGGATCGATCTCGGGATCGGCCGGGCGCCCGGGGGCGGGCCGCTCGAGACCTTTGCGCTGCGCCGCGATCGCGGTCGGGAATTCCCGGACGACTTCCCCGACCAGCTCGTGGAGCTGCTGGCGTTTCTCCGCCGCGGTTTCCCCGCGGACCACCCATTCAGCCGGATCGAGGTCACGCCGGACATGCCGGGCGCGCCCGAGGTCTGGCTCCTCGGATCGAGCCCATGGAGCGCGAACGCGGCCGCGCAGCTCGGACTGCCGTATGCGTTCGCCCACTTCATCAATCCGGAGCCCACGCGAGCGGCGATCGACTACTATCGCGAACACGTCGCCGCCGTGAACGCGTCGGCCGCGTCGCGGACGATCCTGTCGCTCGGCGCGATCTGCGCCGAAACGGAGGCCGAAGCCCAGCGCCTATACGCGAGCCTGCGCCTGCGGCGCATCCTCCGCCAAACCGGCGACCGCGGCCCGATCCCGACCCCAGAGGACGCGATCGCCAGGCTGGAGGGCACCGGCGACGCACCGTCCGACGACGACGGCGAGTGGCCGCGCTATGTCGTCGGCACGCCCGACCACGTTCACGGACAACTCACCGCGATCGCGGCCGAGCTGCGCGTCGAAGAGCTCATGGTGCTGACGGTGGTGCACGACCACCAGGCGAGGCTGCGATCCTATCGGTGGCTCGCCGAGCGGTTCGGTCTGGCCCCCCGGGAGACGCAGGGCACCGGCCGCGCGCCCTCCAAACGATAGCGTGCGGCCCCGCGCGCGGGGCGCCGAGATCGCCGCGCGACGAGGGGTGCTGCACCGGCAGGAAGCCGTCCCGGCGCGCCGGAAGTCCACCCGCATGTGGGACGCGAGATTCCTGGCCTACCTCTTGGTATCCGCCGCGCTCATCGTAGCGCCGGGCCCGGACATGGCGCTCGTCACGCG
>DASQGM010000065.1:0-15433 GCA_035632615.1 bacterium
GCGACGCCGGATGCGACCTCGTCGTCACGAACGGTGCGGTCAGCGTCGGGCTTCCGGGGTTGCTGAACTCCCTGCTCGAGCCCCCGCGGCACGACCGCTAGATCCGCGCCCCCGGCGGCCGTCCACTTACGTTCGGCCCGCCGCGACGGGGGCGGCTTCGATCTTTCCGCCGCGGCCGCCCGGCCCTGCCCCGGCCTCGTCGGCCATCTCGCGCAGGCTCTTGACGAACGCCGCGGCCGGCGGTGCCAGGAACATCCCCATGAGCCCGAACAGGGCGTTCCCGATCAGCAGGGCCAGCAGGATCGTTGCCGCGTGGAGCTGGAGTTCGTGGCCGATCACCTGCGGGAGAATGGCCTTCGACTCGACGAGTTGCAGCACGATGAAGAAGATCAACACCGCGACGGCGGTGTTGGGCGATTGCAGTAGGGTCACACCGACGATCGGGATCGCACCCATGACGGGCCCGACGATCGGAATCGCACGCGTCAGGCCGGCCACGATGCCGAGCAGCAGCGGAAAGGGCGCGCCGAGGACGGTGAGTCCGACCCACACGACGATCCCAGAGATCAACATCAACAGGATCTGCCCGCGCACATACCCGGCGACGATGCGATCCGCGTGCCGGCCGGCGCGCAGGGTCACGCCGCGCCACGGGGGCGGCAGAAACCCGAGCAGTTCGTGGCTGAGGGAGGGCAGGTCGACGAGAAAGTAAAAGGCGAGGATCGGGATCAGCACGAGCTCGACCAGATGCGTCAGCCACCTCGTCGCCGCCTGCAACATCCGCCCCGCGGCGGCGACCGCCAGGGTTCCGGCCTGATCGACGGTCTGATCGAGCATCACCTGGGCCGGCGGCGGGAGGCCGCGGCGGACGCTCGCGCGGGTATTCGTAAGGAACGCCGACACCTGATCGCGATACTGCTGCGCATTTTGGGCGAACCGGCTGGACTCGGCCGCCACGGGCCGGGCCGCCACACGGAACAGACCGGTCAGCACCAGACCCACGACGACGAACACGACAAGGGTCGCGACCACCCGGGGCAGCGGACGACCGGCGACTCGGACACGCATCGCCCATTCGACGAACGGCAGGAGCGCGTACGCCAGCATCGCGGCCAGAGCCACCGTCACCAGGACGAAGCGAAGGCGAAAGAGCACGTAGGCGGACGCCGCAACGACGACCAGCCCCATCGTTACGCGGAGCCACCGCTCGACCGGGGTCAACGCCGGACGTTCCACGACGCGCGCCGTCCCTCCCCGCCGTCTGTCATGTCCGGTACAGTTCTGATTGTACCCCGGCCGGCCCTGCCCCAGCAGTGCGCGGGGGCGGACGCGGCAGGGACGCCGCGGCGGCGCTACCGGCGCAACAGATTACGGACGAAGAACAGGACGTTCGCCGGGCGCTCGGCCAGCCGCCGCATGAAGTAAGGGTACCACTCCGCGCCAAACGGCGTCGCGATCATCACGCGCTCGCCCCCCGCCAGCAGCCCACGCTGCAACTGCGGACGCACCCCATACAGCATCTGCAGTTCGTAGCGATCGCGGGGAATCTGGTGCTCCTTGACGAACGCCAGCGCGTCGTCGATGACGCGGTCGTCGTGGGTCGCGATGGCGGTGTACCCGCCTTCGCGGAGCGACCGCGTGATCAGGTTCACCAAGTTGCGGTCGACGTCGACCTTCTTTGGAAACGCGACGTCCGGCGGTTCGAGGTAGGCGCCCTTCACCAACCGCAGATCGGGACGGAGCGGGAGCAGCGCCTCGAGGTCACGTTCCGTCCGGTACAGGTACGCTTGCAGCACCGTGCCGACGTTGGTATGCCCGGCGGCGCGGAGCCGCCGATAGATGCGGAGGGTCGGGTCCACGCGCGCCGACTCTTCCATGTCCATCCGGACGAACTGCCCGTGCGACGCCGCGCGTTCGACGAGGCGGACGGCGTTGGCGTAGGCCACCTCCTCGCCGGCGTTCAATCCCAGGTGCGTCAACTTCACGGCGAGCCGCGTGGGAAGGCTCTCACGCGCAAGACGGTCCAGCACCACGAGGTACTCGTTCGCGATCGCGGCCGCGGTCGCGGCGTCGTCGACGCTTTCCCCAAGCAGGGTCGTGTTGGTCTCGAACCCGAGATCGGTGAGCCGCCTAAGCACCGCGACGCACTCGTCGAGCGTTTCACCCGCGACGAACCGCGCCGCGCCCAACCGCATGCCGTACCGGCGCATCCACGCGGCAACTCCGCGGTGCGTCGAGAGCCTCAGGATGCCGCGGCGCATCACCGCGTTCACGGACAGTTCCACGCCTACCCCCTTTTCCTGCGACGGCGTTGGGCCGAGCGCACGCGGCCCGCCCAGGCTCACACAGCGAGCGTCGAAAACCTCCGCAGCAGCGCCTCGCGGGCGGGCTCGGGCAACGCGAGCAACCGCTCGAGCGTCCCCAGCGACACTTTACCACATGAGAAGATCAACTCGCTGAACCGGCGGTCGTCCCAGCCGCATCGCGCCTGGATGCCTTCCAGCGCCTTCACGCCGTAGTAGTAGGTCGCGAAGTACCCGGGCGTGAGCTGCTGAGAGTACACCTGCCCGCGGGCCACATGCGCCGGGAGCCGCATGTGCTCAACGTACAGCGCGACGGCCGCCTCGACGGGCTGCGGTGACCGGAAGTGGTGGAGAACGAGATCGACCCAGATCCGCAGCGCGGTGTGGAGTCGGCGATACGCCACGAACAGCGGGAACGCCGGCTCGTTGAAGATGTCCTGCATGAGCGTTTCCGTACGGACGGCCATGCCCTCCGACAACGGCGCGGTACGGGACGTGAGCGTCCCGACCTTGAAGCTCAGCGGCATGTCTCCCGCGGCCGTCTTCGCGAACTGCGCGTGGTGGCCGGGGTAGCACTCGTGGATCGCGTTGAGCTCGACCCATCCGCGGGTCACGGTTCGGTAGTTGTAGGCGTTGAGAAATACGGCGCCGCGGGGTTCCCCCGCGAGCGGGCTCCCGAACGAGAAGTAGCCTCCCCACGGGTACGAGTCCCTGAGGTAGTCGGGCACGCGCCAGACGGCGCACGTCTCATCGTCCGGCAGGGTGACGTATGCGAGCGACCGCTCGCGGGCGAGCGCCACGAAGCGCCGCATCGCCTCGTACATCGCATCGGCGCTCCCGTACGCGCCGAGGTCCTCGTCGAGGATCTGAAAGGCGGCACGCGATGGATCGAGCCCGGCCGCCACACCGTCGAGCCGCGTGCGACAGCGTTCGACCTCGGACCGGTGCGTGTCCAGAAGGTCGCCGATCTCGATGCCGTAGACGCGCCGCAGCGTCTCGTCGTATTCGAGGCCGTCCGCCCGGACGGCCCCGGGCCCGGTGGCGCGTTGGACGCGATCGGCCGCCACCCGCGCGGCTTCCGCCGCCGTACGCACTCGCGCGCCGAGTGCGTCCAAGGCGCCCGCGGTCGCGGACGGCATCGCCTCCCGCAGCACATCCTGGTCGATCGACCCGAGAAACGCCAACAGCTCGGCGATCGTCCGCGCCGCCATCTCGCGGCGGCCGCCGGGGAGTTCCGCGGCCCGGTCGGCCACCGCGTCCAGCACCACACCGCACTGGGACGCCACCGCGTCCAGCGTAGCGACGCGCTCCGCGTCCGACCGCGGATCGAGCCGGAGCAGCGCGGTCAGCCTGCGGGCGAACTGCGAGACAAACCGGTTGGGAAACTCCCGGTCGGTCCGGACGCGCGCGTCGAACGCGTCCAGCACCTCACGGATGTTCTCCGCCACCACCGCGGCGGGCGTCCCGGATTCCGCCTCCAGTCGGTCGGCCGCCCGTCGCACCGCGCGAACGTCGTCGAGCAGTCGATCGAACCGCTCCAGCGTCGGGACGAACAAGCGCCGTTCGTGTTCCAAGAGCGCATCGTATTGAGCGTAGAGACGCGCCACCTCCCGGTCCACACGGCGGAGCTCGTCGGCCGTCCGCACCTACTTGTTCAGCCAGGCCCGGGTGAATCCGACCACCCGGCCGTGCCACTGCATGTCGTAGTCCTTGACGTAGGGTTGCAGGCCGGTGAGCGACTCGCCGTGCCACAGCCACACGGTCAGCTGGTTCTCCTGGTACAGGGTCTGCGCCTGTTTGGCGAGGTCCCTGCGCTTGGCGGGGTCCGGGGTGGCGAGCACCTGGTCAGCGATCGATTGGAGCTGCTGACTCAGCCGCTGGATCTGCGGATCTGTGCTCTTCCGGATCTGGCAGATGTTCCAGAACGCGTTCGGCTGCCAAGAACACTCGAGGACCGCGGTGGACGCGAACACCGACCCCTGCGAGTGGTAGGTGATGTTCCATCCGTTCTTGTTCTCGCGCCACGTGTCGAGGTAGGTCCCCCACTCGAGTGAGGTAATCTTGGAGTCAATCCCCACGGCCTTGAGCTGCTCCTGGATGACCTGGTTGTAGAGGCTCCAGTCCTGGAACGTCGTGGAGAGCAGATTGAGCGCCAGCCGTTTGCCATCGCGCTGGCGGATGCCATCCGGCCCGAGTTTCCAGCCGGCTTCATCCAGGATCTTCGCGGCCTCACCGGGATTGTAGTTGACCATGAGCACGTCGGGATTGTAGTAGTGCGACGTGGGCGAGGCGCCGGCCCGGGCCTTGACAGCGTAGCCGTACAGGAGCTTCTTGATCATGGCGTCTCGATCCACGGCGCGTGCGATCGCCTTCCGAACGGCGAGTTCGGACGTGGGCTCCTGGGTCACATTCATGCTGATGAACTGCGCGCCCGGAACGGCGCGGGCCTCCACCGCCGCCCCCATCTTCTTGACGCCGTCGACATCCTTGGGGTTGATGTAGTAGAGCGCGTCCAAGGTCTTGGCCTGCAGGTTGTCCATTTCGACGTTTAGATCGGGCAAGATGTTGACCCGGAGCCCATCGAGGACGGGGGGTTTTTGCCAGTACTGGTCGTTCCGGACGAACTCGATGTGGCTGTCCGGCACGTACGCCTGGAACTTGAACGGGCCGGTCCCCACCGGGTGCGAGGCGTAGTCGCTGCCGAGCCGCTGCGTGGTCGTCGGGCTGAGCTGGATCGCGCCCCAGCCCGCGAAGTTGTACGGCATGTCCGCGTTGACCGTCTTGAGCACGACTCGCACCGTGGCGTCGTCCGGCGTTTCCACGTGGTCGATCGCCTCAAAATCTGGGAAGTAGCGCGAGTTCTTGTTGGTCAGGTGCCGTTCGAAGTTGAACTTGACCGCGGCGGCGTTGAACGGCGTTCCGTCGTGGAACTTGACGTCCCGCCGGAGCTTTAACGTGTACGTGAGTCCGTCCTTGGAAACGCTCCAGGTCGTGGCGAGCATCGGCCTGAGGTTTTCCTTTTCGTCCGCGTCGAGCAGCCGATCGTAGAGATAGTTTACCGCCCCCCACGTGATCCAGTCGGACTTCGTGAGATCCCACGACGTGGGGCTGGCCGTCGCTGGCACGGTGACCGTCCCGCCCTTTCCGGCCGCGGCCATCGCGCGGGGCAGCCCGGGGCCAAGCAACAACCCGCTGACGGGCGGCATGGCGACGCCCAGCGCGAGCATCGCCCGGCGCAGGAAGGCGCGGCGTGACCCGGGTGTCTGGAGCGCGGCCTCGATCACATCACGAGCATGCATCGAGCGGTCCATGGTCATCCCTCCTCGGTCAACCTCTGTCCGACACGGAGATACACGTCCTCACAATCAGCTCATCGCTCGTCGCCGCGCCCATCACCTCCGCTCACCGCAAGTAGGGATCGAGGGCATCGCGCAACGCGTCCCCGACCAGATTCACCGACAGTACCGTCACAAAGATCAGCAGGCCCGGGAACGTCACCAAGTAGGAGGCGTTTCGCATATACTCCTGCCCCGCGCTCAGCATCGCGCCCCACTCGGCCGTCGGAGGTTGCACACCGACGCCGAGAAAGCCCAACGCGGCTGCGGTGAGGAGCGCGCCCGCCACACTGAGCGTGGCGTGGACGATGATGGGCGCCAGCGTGTTCGGGACGAGATGACGGAACACGATCCGGGGGCGCGTGGCGCCGATCGCGCGCGCGGCTTCGATGAACTCGCGCGGTTTCAACGACAGGACGCTTGCACGAACGATCCGGGCGAGCGTGGGCGTGCTGAACACAGTCAGCGCGATGACCAGATTGAAGAGGCTGGGCCCGATCACGGCGACGATCAGGATCGCGAGCAAGATGCCGGGAAACGCGTACATCACATCCACGACCCGCATGGTGAGGTTGTCCAGTTCCCCGCCGAAGAATCCGGCGCCGAGCCCCAACGCGGTCCCCAACACCACGCCGCCAACCGTCCCCATAACGGCGATAGACAAGGACACCCGGGCGCCGTAGACAAGGCGAGACAGCTCGTCGCGGCCCGCTTCGTCGGTGCCCAGCCAGTGCTCGGCCGACGGCGGGTCGAGCCGACTGATCAGATCCTGCTTGTTCGGCGCATACGGAGCCACCGCGGGGGCCAGCGCCGCTACCGCCAAAATCACCGCGAGGTAGAGCGCGCCGACGAACGCCAGGCGATTCCGCACGAACTCGCGCCAAAGGCGCCGGCGCAACGCAGTGCTCCCGTGCCCGGCGCGCTGCACTCGGAGCGAAGCGCCCGCCGCCGTAGGTGATCGGTCCCGGTTGACGCGCGATCGAATCACCACCCAGCCTCCTGCCAGCGAGAGACGCACCGCCGGACCGTCACGGCGTGGCGCCGGGAACACTGCGCGGTTCAACTGTACCTGATGCGTGGATCCACATAGACCAGTATTAGGTCCGTCACCAGGTTCGCCACGACGAACGACACCGCAACGAGCAGCACGGCCGCCTGAACCACCGGATAGTCGCGGCCGTTGATCCCGCTGACCAGATACCGCCCCACGCCCGGCCACCCGAACACCGTCTCTACGATCACGGTGCCGCCGAGCACCCGGCCGAACCCAAGCCCGAGCAGCGTGATGATCGTCGGCAGCGACGTGCGCAGGACGTGCCGTGTGATCACCGCGGCTTCCCGGAGCCCCTTGGCTCGGGCCGTCCGCACGTAGTCGTGGTTGATGACCTCGAGCATGCTAGACCGAGTGTACCGCGCAAGCGCGCCCGCGCCGCCGAGCCCCAAGACCACCGCCGGCAGGACGAGATGCTGGATGCCCGCCGCGGTATAGATCGGCCCGCCCCACCCAGACGGCGGCAGCAGCGGGAAGCGCAGCGCGAATAGGAGGATCAGCATCAGCGCAAGCCAGAAATCGGGCACGGAGACGCCGAACAGCGCTCCGAACATCGCGGCATTGTCCATCCACGTGCCGCGGCGCACCGCCGACAACGTCCCCAGCGCGATCCCAAATACGATGGACAGCGCGAACGCCGGGACACCGAGCTCCAGCGTGTTGGGAACGCGGAAGCGCAGGTCCGCGGACACGAGCGTGTTCTGCCGGATCGACCGGCCAAAGTCGCCGGTGGCCATCTGGCGCAGGTACTGGGCGTACTGTTGATACAGCGGGCGGTCGAAGCCGTACTCGTGCCGGATCCTGGCCTCGACGGCCGCGGTGGCGCTCCCGGGAGTGTCCGGCGGGATGAACAGCGCGACGGGGTCCCCCGGGATGACACGCATCACGCAGAATACGAGCGTGACCGCTCCGAGGACGGTCGGGATCGCCAGGAGCAGACGTCTGAGGAAGTAGCTCCACACGTCTCGTTCCCCTCACGCGGCGCCCTGCTTTCGAGGTCGGCCGGATTCATCCGCCGGCCGAGCGACCCACGGTGCAGCCTCGGAAGACGGATGACCGCTTTGCAGATGCGTGTCCCGACGGCGTTAGCCCCTATGGTAGCCATGCCGGGAGCCCGTGTCAATCATCTTGGGAGCCCATACCTGCAGATTCAGGCGCCCACTTTACAACGTCCGCCGACCCGTCTATGGTATATGAGGATCCCGCCGGACGGCCAGACGACGCAGAAGGAGCCGTGCTCATGCCGACCACTCGGCACCCCCACCAACCAAGAACACGACCGCTCACCGAGACCGCATACGCGCTCATCAAGCGAAGCATCATCCGGTGCGAGCTCGAGCCGGGCGGTCCCGTGAGCGAGGAGCAGCTGGCGAGCCTCTACGGCGTCGGCCGCGCGGCGGTCCGCGCGGCCCTGAAGCGCCTATACCAGGAGCAGTTTGTCGAGCACGTGTCGCGTCAGCGCTACGTCGTCGCACCGATCACGTTGAAGCACGTGCAGGAGCTGTTCGACGTGCGATTGCTGCTCGAGCCCGCCGCCGCGCGCCGCGCTGCGAACCACGTCGACGGGGAGCACCTCCGGCGGTTGAATAAACTCTGCCAGGCGCGCTACCGTGTGGGAGACCGGACGAGCGCTGAAGCGTTTCTGCGCGCCAATACGGAGTTTCACACGATCGTCGCCCGCTCGTCCGGCAATCGCGCGTTGGCGGACATGATCGTCGGGTTGCTCGAGAAGGTCGAACGGATCCACCACATGGGGCACCTGCTGCGCGACCGGAACGAAGAGGCCTCTCACGAGCACCACGACTTGATCGAGGCCCTGGTCGCGGGCGACTGCGAACGGGCGGAACGGATCATGACCGAGCAGATCACGGCCGCCAGAACATTCGTGCTCGAGTCGATGCTGTCGAGCCCGAGCGTCCAACTCGTCAACGTGGCGGCCGGCCGTGACGAATCGCTAGCGGGCACCAAGGCGTAGGACGCGATGGGACGCGACGCCCCGGACCGCCGGGACGGCGACGCGGACGCGCCTCGGCGGTTGCCGGCCAAGACGTACGCTCGCGCCGAGCAGTTCCTCCCGTGGCACATCGGCCGGTCGCTGTTCCGCATGACCGTGGACCCGCACTGGCTCGATGAGCACGGACGATTCTGGTATCGCGCCCAGACCCGCCACGGCGAGGTGTTCATGCTCGTGGATCCGCGGCGGGCGACGCGGGAGCCGGCGTTCGACCACGCGCGCCTCGCGGCCGCGCTGACACGGGCCTCCGGCGTCCCGTACAACGACCGGGCGCTCCCGTTCGACCACATCGAGTTGCTCCGCGAGGGCACGGCGATCGAGTTCGACGTCGGCGCAGTCCGGTGGGGGTACGATCTTCGCGGCGACGCGTGCGAGCGACTCGAGAGGGCGCCGGCGTCCGGCGGAGGCACGACGTCGCCCGACGGGCGCTGGACCGCGTTCGTGCAGGACGCCAACCTGTATGTCCGATCGATGGAGACAGGTGAGACCCGGGCCCTGACCGCCGACGGCCGGCCGGCGCACGACTACGGAACGCCCCTGCGGTCGCCGCTCGAGGCCGCCGGGATTACCGCACCGGACGCGCCGCCGGCCCCCGCCGTGCTGTGGTCACCGGACAGCCGCCGGATCTTGTCCTACCGGCTCGACCGGCGGGCCGGCGGGACGTACCACTTGGTCCAGTCGGTCCCCAGAAACGGTAGCCGCCGCCCGGTGCTGCACTCCTACGCCTACCCGCTCCCCGGCGACGACCATGTGCCGACGGCCGACCTGATCGTGTTCGACGTGGCGCGCGGCACCTCGTGCGTTGTGCGGGGAGAACGCGTCCCCCTCTTGTACTACGGCTCCCCGCTGCGCCCGGATTGGATCTGGTGGAGCGCGGATGGCCGCCGGATTCATGTCGTGACCCGGGGACGCGGCTACCAGTCGTACCGCCTCTCGGTCATCGAAGCGGCGTCCGGGGAGTCGCGCGTACTCGTCGAAGAACACGCCGGCGTGGCGATCGACCCCCACCCGACGCACAGCGGAGTCCCGATCGTCAAAGTCCTCAACGACGGGGCCCAGGTGCTCTGGTACTCGCAACGGGACGGGTGGGGCCATCTCTATCTCTACGACGGCGAGACCGGGGCGCTTCGGCGGCAGGTCACGGCCGGCGCGTGGACGGTCACGGACGTCCTCCACGTCGACGGGGCGGGCCGCCGCGTCTACTTCACGGCGATGGGACGCGAAGCCGGCTGCGATCCGTACTTCAACCACCTGTACCGCGTGGGGCTGGACGGCGAGCACCCGACACTCTTGACGCCGGAGGATGCGACGCATCAGATCAGCTTCGCGCCGTCCGGCGCGTGCTTCGTCGACTCCTTCTCGCGGGTCGACCGGCCGCCGGTCACGGTGCTGCGCGCGCCGGATGGCACGATCATCTGCGACCTCGAACGGGGCGACGCCGGGCGCCTGCACGAGCTCGGCTGGACGCCGCCGGAGCGCTTCTGCGTGAAGGCCCGCGACGGGGCCACCGACGTCTACGGAGTGCTGATCCGTCCGTCGAATTTCCGGCCCGAGTCGACCGGCCGGCTACCGGTCCTGGACAGCATCTACGCCGGGCCGCAAACGAATCAGGCGCCGACCTCGTTTGGAGGTTACTCGTCCACCACCGCGGTGCCCAACAAGTTCCGCGACCTCTGGCACGCACAGGCGCTCGCCGAGCTCGGCTTCGCGGTCGTGATGATCGATGGCCTGGGCATGCCGTACCGGTCGAGGGCCTTCGGCGAGCGCTCGTACCGCGACCTCGGCGACGGCGGGATCGCAGACCACGTGGCGGCGATCCGGCAGCTCGCGAAGCGCTATTCATACCTCGACCTCGACCGGGTCGGGATCTATGGACACTCCGCCGGCGGGTACGCCTCGACGCGGGCGATGCTGACGTTTCCGGAGTTCTACCGGGTCGCGGTCTCGTCCGCGGGAAACCACGATCACCGGCTGGACAAGGCCTCCTGGGTGGAGCGCTACATGGGGCTGCCAGTCGGCGACCACTACCACGAACAGTCCAACGTCACCCTCGCGCACCGGCTGGAGGGGAAACTGCTCCTGATGCACGGCGAGATGGACGAGAACGTGCACCCGGCCTCGACGCTGCAGGTCGTGGACGCGCTGATCAACGCCAACAAGGACTTCGACCTCCTGATCCTGCCGAACCGGCCCCACGGCTGCACGAGCGACCCCTACTTCGTCCGGCGGCGATGGGACTACTTCGTCCGCCACCTGTTGGGCGCGGACCCTCCGGCCGAGTACGCGATCGCACCGGACGCCGCGGGAGACCGGCCGTGACACCGATCGAACCGCAAGGAACGTCGCGCATCTGTTGACCGCACCACGGTACGCGAGTCGGGAAAGGGGGCCATCGGTGCTACGGCTATCTCCGGACGAAGGTGATCGTCGGCGAGGCGCGATCAAGACGTTCCTGACCGAGCACGAGTACCATGCGTACGTCGTGTTCACGAGCGAGAACTTCTTCTACGTCACCAACTTCCACCTCGACGTCCAACCGTGGGAGCGCCCGGTGGCCGCGATCTTCCCGCGGGACGGCGATCCGGTACTCATCCTCAACGAACTCTCCACCAACCACTTCAAGATGGCGGTGGCCCGCCGGTCGTGCTGGGTGACGGACGCGCGGATTTACCTCGAGCATCTCAGCGAGGTCCGCCGTACCTACCTCCGTCCCGAGTGGGATCGATTGTTGGTGGACACGTTGCGCGAACTCGGGATCCGCCGGGGGCGGGTCGCGGCGGACACGCTGGGCCCCGTGTCGCCCGGGATCCGGGCGGCGCTGCCCGAGGTGGGGTTCGAGGACCGTGCCGAGACGATCCGCGACCTGCGGCTCGTGAAGTCCGAGGAAGAGCTCGCGCTGATGCGGGCCTGCGGCGAGCTCAGCGACTGGGGGCAGGCGCAGTTTAAAACGCTGCTCGCGCCTGGTGTGCCGATGATCGAGGTGTCGCTGGAGACCGCGCACCGTCTCGGCGTCCACGTCGCGACGCGGCACCCAGAGGAGTTGATTGAGGTGCGCGCGTCGGGCGTGGCGGGAGAGGACAGTATCTGCCCGCACAACTCCGGTGCCAATTCGGGGCGCACCCTCCGGACCGGCGACAGCGTGCTGAGCGTCGTCGTCCTCCGGATCAACGGCTACGGCGTGGAGAACGAGCGGACCTACTTCATTGGGCCCCCGACCGCCGACCAGCGGCGGTACTTCGACGTGATGTCGCAGGCACAGCACGCGGCGATCCGCGTGATGACCGAGGGCCACCGCGTCGCCGACATTGACGCGGTGGCACAGGCGGTGCACAATGCGGCCGGCACGAGTGAGCACCTGTACCACCGCACCGGACACGGCATCGGAATCGGGGGGCACGAATACCCGGACGACACCGCTTTCAACTACCGGCCGCTGCGCGCTGGCATGGTCTTCTCGTCCGAGCCGGCGCTGTTCGTGCCGGGCGCGGGCGGGTTCAGGAACTCGGACACCGTGATCGTGGGCAGGGAAGCGCCGGAGCCGGTGACCCGGTTTTCAAAGCGGCTCGACGATCTGATCATCACCAAGCACTGACGAGGCGCGCTCGGCGGAGGGCACCGCGACGCGGTTAACCGTCGGCCTCCCCTGCGTGGGGCACCGCCGGTCCCACCGTGTCGCCCGTCACGCGGGTCCAGGCTCCGGGCGGTGCCGCCGAGACCGCGGCGTCGGGGTGGAGGATTGCCGCGAGGATCTCCATCCCATCGACGACGCGCGGCCCCGAGCGGCTGAAGAAGCTGTTCGCGTCGGTCGCGTACACGCGGTCGGAGGCGACCGCAGGAAGCCCCCGCCACTCCGGCCTCGCGGCGATCGCGCCGAGCTCGCCGATCGTGCGCGCCACGTCGAACCCGCACACCGTCAGCACCACCACATCCGGCACCGCGCGCGCGATCTCGTCCCACTCCACCCGAAACGAGGGGCGTCCGTGTCGGCCAAGCACCTCGCGCCCCCCGGCGCGCTCGACGATCTCGGGCATCCAGTGGCCCCCGCAGAACGGCGGATCGAGCCACTCCATGCAGAACACGCCGGGTCGAGGACGATCACGCACGGCATGCTCTACCGCGACGATCCGATCCCGGAGACGCCCCACCGTCCTCCGGGCGGCGTCCCCGCGCCGGGCGGCGTCCCCGACCGTCAGGATGTCCCTCAGGATGTCGTCCAGGGTGTGGGGATGGAGCCGCAATACCGACGGCGGCCCGGGCAGGCGCGCCGCCACCGCCTCCACGTCGAGGCTCGGCAGCGCGCAGACGTCGCAGAGATCCTGCGTGATCAACAGGTCGGGCCGTGCGGCGGCGAGCACGTCCAGGTCGATCCGGTACAACGGCTCCCCGCGCGAGAGCGCACCTACGACCTCCGCATCGATTTCCCGGCTGGGCGCGGCGGCGTCGATCAGCGGGCGCACCGCCACCGGCCGGCCGCGGATCTCCGGAGGATAGTCACACTCGTGGGTCACGGCGACGATGTCGCCGGCGAGCCCGAGGGCGCAGACGATCTCCGTGGCGCTCGGCAGGAGCGTGGCGATCCTCACCCCCGGTCACCGCCCGACGGCCCGGGGAGTCCGCGTCCGCCGTCCGGGACGGATGCGACGAGCACCTCGAGGGTCACGCGCTCCAGACCGTCGAGCACGGCGTCCGCGGCGGAGAAGTCGAGCGAGCGCGTCAGCACCGAGGGCACGGCGATGCAGCGCATGCCGGCGGCTTTCGCGGCGCGGACGCCGTTCTCGCTGTCCTCCAGCACCGTGCACACGTCCGGGGAAACCTCCAGCCGGCGCGCGGCCAGCAGATAGACGTCGGGCGCGGGCTTCGCGAGCGGGACCTCGTCCCCTCCCGCGATCGCGCCAAACTGACCCGCAAGGCCGAGCCGCTCCACCATCGAGGCGACCCGGGCGCGCCGGGACGACGACCCGATCGCGACCCGCCACCCATGCCCCCGGAGGCGACGGAGCAACGGTACGACACCCGGCAGCGGGACCATGAACGAGGGCTCGATCGAGTCGTACAGCGCGCGCCACTCCGCCTGCACCGCGTCCACGGACGCGGGGCCCTCGCCGCGAAACGGCCCGAACGGATCGAACGGCCGGTCGTTGCGGCCGACGTTCTTGAGCCACGACGCGATCGGAAACGTGAGACCGCGGCGCGCGTACAGCGCCTGCCAGGCGAGATACTCCGGCATCTCGGTGTCGACGATCAGACCGTCGAAGTCGAACAGCACGGCACGGGGCGGCATCACGTCCAGGATAGCAAACCGCTGCCGGGACCGCGCGAACGGACCGGCCGCCGGAGCGCGGCTCGGATGCCCGTGGCGGGGGACGTAAAGACTTGGTGACGCGCCGCCTGCCCCCCGGCACGTTACCGGCGCGTTGCAGGGGATCAGTTATACTAGAATCTCAATGCAGACCGACGCGCGCCTGCCCGCGCAGGAACTGATGGACGATCCGGCCTGCGGAGAGCACGAACTCCGTCACGCGCTGCGGGACCTCGGCTGGATCAACCGGCGCTTCGGCGCGCACGCGTTCGTGCTGGGCTACCTCGACCGCGCGCTGCCGGCCTGGCGGGCCCGCCGCGCGCACGCAACCGCCCCGCTCCGCGTGCTCGACGTCGCGACCGGCGGCGGCGACGTCCCGGCCGCCGCGGTCCGCTGGGCGGCCTGGCGCGGCGTCGACGTGCGCGTCGTCGCGGTCGATCGCCACCCCACGACCGCCCGCCTGGCGCGGGAGACCACCGCGCGCCACCCCGGTATCGGCATCGTGCTGGCGGACGCACGTGCGCTCCCGTTCGCGGACGGGAGCTTCGACCTCGGCGTGTGCACCCTCGCGCTCCACCACATGAGCGATGACGACAGCGTGACCCTCCTCCGGGAGCTGCATCGACTCGCGCGGATCGGGTTTATCGCCGTGGATCTCGTGCGCGGCCGGGCCGGCCACACGGCCGTGTGGCTGCTGACGCGGCTGTCCGGCAGCGCCATGATCCGTCATGACGGCCCCCTCTCTGTCCGCCGGGCGCGCTCCGTGGCCGAGTATCGCCGGCTGGCCGCGGCGTCGGGCGTACCGGGCCTGCGCGTGTCGACGCTGCCGCTGTTTCGCGTCTCGCTGACGCGCCTCGAATGACGCAGGCGGCCGACGTCATCGTCGTCGGCGGCGGCCCGGCGGGCAGCGCGACGGCCGCGACGCTGGCCCGCCGCGGCTGCCGAGTGACGCTGTTCGAACGCGAGACGTTTCCCCGCCGCAAACCGTGCGGCGACTTTCTGAATGCCGGCTGCGCGGCGGCACTCGAGCGGCTCGGCGTGCGCGACGCGGTGGCAGACGCCGGCGCGCGGCCTGTGCTCGGGATGCACGTCGTGGCGCCCGAAGGCACCGGGGTAACCCTGCGGTCTGAGGGGCGCGCGGGGTGGGCGCTGCCGCGTCGGACGCTCGATCAGATCCTCCTCGCCCATGCGGCGAACGCCGGGGTGCGCGTGCACCAGGGCGTGAGCGCGGTGGCCGTCGAGCGAGACGGCGGGACGACGCGGGTAACGGCCGCGCATCGCGGCACCGGGACCACCGAGACGCACGCGGCCGCGCTGGTCGTGGGCGCGGACGGACTTCGCTCCACGGTCGCGCGCGCGGCCGGTCTCGGCGGCCCGCCCCACCGCGGGCGGTACACGGTCGGCACCTACCTGGAGGGCCTGCTGCCGCTG
>DASQGM010000066.1:0-3959 GCA_035632615.1 bacterium
GCGGGGACGCCGGCGCGGCGAGCTCGGGCGGCCGCACCACCGTGTGGTTTAGCCTCCCCGCTGGGAACGTCTAGGTCGTCTTGTCGTCCCGGACGCCCTTGAGCACGGCGTGCCGCAGTCCGCTGGCGCCGCGTTCCTTGAACTCCACCTCCACGACGACGTCGGGCTTGACCCAGCGGACCTCGCCGGTCGTGCACTGATCGTCCACCACGGCGGGAAGGGTCGGCGCGGTCGGGAAGGGGCACCGTTTCCGTTCTAGCTCCCGCAGGCGTTTGAGAAGGTCGCCGCGCAACTCGTCGTCGGAGCGTTCGGCGGCGACCACCCCGACGTACGCGAGCTTCCCTTCGGGCGTGCGCTCCCCCGCGATGAGACCGGCGAGATGCCTGCGAGAGAGGAAGAACCCCGCGACCAGGAACTCCTGGCGCGGCCGCGCGGGGATCTTCACCCAGTCCGGCGACCGCAGCCCCGGACGGTACACGCTGCGTCGTCGCTTGGCCACGAGGCCTTCCAATCCAAGTTTGACGGCCGTCTGGAACGCGGCGCGCCCGTCGACGCCTTCCAGCGCCGGCGTCACCTGCACCGCCGGTCCGTTCAGCGCCTGCTGCAGCGCTTCGAGAATGCGCTGGCGCTCTTCGAGCGGCCGCGCGAGCAGGGAGTGGCCGTGCAGATAGAGGCAGTCGAAGACCTTGTAGCTGAGCATCCCCCGCCGGCCCTTCCAGGCTTGCACCGCCTCCAAGCTGGGCCGTCCCTGCTCGTCCAACACGACCATCTCCCCGTCGAGCACGAGCGAGGTGGGAAATGCCCGCAGGCGATTCGCAACGGGATAGAAGCGCTCCGTCACATCCTGACCGTTTCGCAGGCGAAGTTTCACGATGCCGTCGTGGACGAACGCGATCACCCGCAACCCGTCCCACTTCGCCTCCATCAACCAATCGGGGTCGGTAAACGGCGCGTTCCCCAAGACCGGCAACATCGGCTCGAGCCGCTTGGGAAACAGTGCGTTCCCCGGCTTCTCGAGGCCGAGCTGGACGAGTTTCAGGTACACAGGCTTTTCGAACATCGCCCATAATGCTTCGAGGTCGATGCGGAGCAGTCTTGCCCTGGGTCGCCGTGCCGGTGGAGCGCACCGGCGATCGGGTGCACCAGGGCTAAACCCGAGGTCCTTGGGGCATTACACTCCTGATGGCAAGCGCGATCGTGCACCAACGCCTTACATATAGGAGGGTGACCGTGAGAAAAGCGTTTCTGGGAGTAGTCAGTCTGGCGGCCTGCGCCGTCGTCTTGGTGGGCATCTGCTCGACCGCTTCGGCCAGCCTCGGCCAGTTTCAGGGGACTTGGCGGAATACCGATCCCAACACCGGCGGGGTGACCGCTCTTGATATCCGCGTGTTGGGGTCCAACATGACCCTCGCGGCGTGGGGGCGTTGCCACCCGTCGGACTGCGACTGGGGCCGGGTGGACACCAATGCCTACGGCCCGAACGTGTCGTCCAACCTCTACGCGACCGCCGACGCGCTGTCCGCGAGGTTTCGCACGAGCTTCAGCGAGACCATGGTCATCGTGAGGCCGGGCGGCGTAGACCGCGTCGTGGCACAGGTGTTTACACGCTTCACCGACAACAGCGGGCGTACGCCGTACATGAGCGTCTACACGTTCTACCGCGTGGCGGGACTGTCCTCGCCGGCACTGCCTTCACGCAGCATCGGCGCCGGGCTCAATCTGGCGGCGAAGCCCCAGTAGGCTCCACCGTCGTCCCGGTCTCACCCCGGGTCGTCTGACCCGACGTTGTCCCGCGGCACCATCGTCGCCGCGGCCGTGATCGCGCAGACTCCTCGGTGCGTTCACCACGGCCGTGGCGACGTTTCATTCCGTCGCACCCACCCTCGGCGTAGCCGTCGCGGGACCTCGCTCGGCCCCACGCTCGGGGCGGACGTCCGGCCGCGCTCCCATGCACGCGATGCCCATCGCGCCGGTCGTCCCCTTGGAGACCACCCGGAGGCCAAGGGCGAGACGCTCCAGAAGATCTTCCTGGTGACGGGCAGACGCAACCAACTCTGGCCCGCCGCGGGAGGGCTTGATGTCCGTATCCAACGTGCCCGTGACGATCGCGACTCGTGACTACGACTACGTCGCGCCCCTCGCGTTCGGCGACGTGAAAGCGGAGGGGATCGACCTGACCATGATTCGGGCGTTCGACGCGTTGGATCAATTCCGCAACAACCCCGCCATCGACGGCGGGGAGGCGTCCTTCAGCCAGTACCTGCGCCGCGTCGCCGGCGGCGACCGCTCGTTCGTCGGCCTGCCCATCTTTATCATGCGCGAGTTTCGCCACCGCTGCTTCTTCGTGCGCCGTGACAGCGACCTGACCGACGTGAGCCAGTTGCGCGGCCGCCGGGTGGCGACGGACGCGTGGGGGGCGAGCGGGAACACGTGGAGCAGGGCGCTCCTGCGCGGGGAGGGGGTGCCGTTGACGAGCGTCCGGTGGTTCGTCGGCCCCGTGGATCCCGGCCCCGCGTCGGCGGCCGACGCGCTCCCGGCCGGGGTCGAAGCCGTGCCGCCGGGGCGGTCCCTGGGTGAGCTGCTGGTGGCCGGGGAGATCGACGCGGCGATGTGTCCGTGGGCCCCGCGCGTGTTCCACGAGCCGGGATCGAAGATCAGGCGTTTGTACGCCGACTATCGGGCCGCCGAGCGGGAGTACTACCGCCGCACGCGCATCTTCCCCGGGCACCACGTGATCGTCCTGCGGCGCCCCGCGGTCGAGCGGCATCCCCAGATCGTCGCGGCCGTCTTCGACGCGTTCGTCCGGGCGAGAGAGATGTCCGAGCAGAACCATCGCGTCCTTCACGAGTCGAGCCCGTGGGTGCTCGCGGACCTCGAAGACCAGGACGCCCTGATGGGACCGGGGTTCAAACCGTATGGCTATCGCGAGGACCGCGCGATGGTCGCCGCGTTCTGCGACGAGCAGCTCGCCCAAGGCCTGATCCGCGAGCCGCTCGATCCGGACCTGCTGTTCGCGGACTTCGAGCGACTCGCCGGTCCGGGAGCGGGATCCCGCAGGGCCTGACCGCGCGCGGTGCGCCGGCGGCGATCGACGCGCGGCGGGACCTAAGGTGCGGTGACGTCAGGAGCCCTGCGGTGGGAGCCGCCGCGCTCCCCAATCGTACGCCGGCGAGTAGCGCTCGTGGTGGACGACCTCTTCGAACGGACGCCACGCGCGCCGGCTCGGCGCGGGTTCGTCGCCGTAGCCCGCGATCACCATGCCGACGGGAACGATGCGCGGAGGGAGTCCGAGGACGGCCTGGACGTGCTCCTCGTGAAAGTCGCCGATGAACGCCGTGGCGAGTCCCTGGTCGGTCGCCGCCAGCATGAAGAGCAGCGCCGCGTACGCGACGTCCACGTACAGGTACTTGTGCGCGCCGCGGGCGCCGTATCGCTCGGCTTCCCGCATCAGGTCGCCGCAGAAGACCACGGTGACGCGGCCCGCGTCCGGGCGCGCCCCCCGGCTCCAGGACGCGGCGGCCAGCCCCTTGCGAATCTCCGGGTCGCGCACCACCACGATCTCGAGCGGTTGCGTGTGTCCCGCGCTCGGCGCGCGCTGCGCCACGCGCAGCAGATTTTGAAGTACGTCGTCCGGCACCGGTCTGGGGTCGAACGTGCGGATCATTCGGCGCTTCCGAAGCACGTCCCGGAGCTCCATCGGGGCCTCCTGGGTGGGGGTGCGACGCAGGTTAGACGCGCGCGCCTCCGATTCCTGGCCGCGGTGTTGACCTCGCGCCACAGATCGACTACGGTGAGATCGGTCAGTGCTGTCACACTGGCCACGGGCGTATTCCCCTTCTGCTGAAGTCCGGGTGTTGGATGGGGGGTACGCCCTCTCTCTGGGCGCACCCTCCCAAAGTCCACAGAGGAGCGTGCACTACCCGGGCCGCGCGCGCGTTGACGCGTGCGTGCAGTCCTGA
>DASQGM010000067.1:0-3505 GCA_035632615.1 bacterium
GTGGCGCATCTCGCCGATGTCGTGGACCTGCCGCTGATCGTCTTCAATACGCCCGGCCGAGCCGGCTTGGACATGGACGACCGCCTGCTTGTTCGGATCGCGACACGCATCCCGAAGGTAGTCGGGTTCAAAGAGGCCAGCGGCAACATGGCGAAGTTCGCTCGCGTCGTGCGCGAGAGTTCCGCCGACTTTTGCATGCTTCAGGGGCTTGACGATCTCGTGTTGCCGTCGCTGGCGCTGGGAGGCGCGGGGGCGCTGATTACGATGGGGGCGGTGATGCCCCGGCTCTTTGTCCGCCTGTTCGATGCCGTCGGGCGCAACGACCTGGCGAGCGCGCGTATGCTTCAACTCGCCGCGTTGCCGATTCTCGACGCCGTATACCATACACCGAATCCCAGCGGCACCAAGCGGTTGCTCGAGCTGCTTGGGCGACCCGGGGGCCCCGTGCGGCCTCCCCTCCGGACGGTGCCCCCAGGGCAGGACGAGCATCTCGCGCGGCTTGTCCCGATGATCGAACAGCTTGAGCCGGAGGCCGTGCGCGGCGACGTCAGCGGGGCGCGGAGGTAACGCATGAGCCTGCACCAACAGGATCGCCCACAGCGTGCGGGGGCTGGTACGGTGGTTCCGCTCGCCGATCGCGTGCGCACCCTCCAGGCCGGTCGGGCCGGGCTGCTGATGGACCTGTTGCGCCAACGCCCCGACGGCATCGGCCTCGGACGGGGCGATCCTGATCTCCCCACACCGGCACACATCCTGGCGGCGGGACGGGATGCGCTCGCCAAGGGGATGACGAAGTACACGGCCCTGCGCGGGATTTCCGAGCTGCGGCGCGCGGTTGCCGACAAACTCCGGCGGGACAACGCGATTGAGGTGGATCCCGACACTGAGGTCGCGATCACGACGGGGACACAGGAGGCAGTGTTCGTCGCGCTCTGCGCGCTGCTCAACCCCGGCGACGAGATCTTGCTCGCCGATCCCTACTACAACTCGTACGCGACCATGCTGCACTATCTCGACGCGACGCTCGTCGCCGTGCCTACGTCCGCGCGCGACGGGTTCCAGATCGACCCGGACGAGCTCGAGAAGCGGATTACGCCTCGAACCAAAGCGATCGTGCTGCTGACGCCCAACAACCCGACGGGTACCGTGTACCCGCGCGCCCGGCTTGAGGGTGTCGCGCGGGTGGCGGAACGGCACGGGCTGTACCTGATCTCCGATGAGCTGTACGAGACCATCGTGTTCGACGGCGCGTCCTTCAGTATCGGATCGATGCCGGGAATGCGTGACCGGACGATCACGATCAACGGGTTTTCCAAGGCGTACTCGATGACCGGATGGCGTGTCGGGTACGTGGTCGGCCCGCGGGCGGTCGTCGATGCGCTCGTCACGTTGCGGCACACGCTAACGATCTGTGCCCCCAGCATGTCGCAGTACGCGGCCGTCGCCGCACTCACCGGACCGCAGGACTGCCTGATCGAGCGTTTGGAGGTTTTCCGGCGGCGGCGAGACTACGTGATGACGAGGCTCGCGGACGCCGGGATTCCGTTCGTGCGCCCGGACGGGACCTTTTACGTGTTCGTAGACGTTCGCCCCACCGGCCTGTCGTCCGAGGAGTTCGCCTTCGCCCTGATGGAGCGGGAAGGGGTGTTCGTCTACCCCGGCGGCTACTTCGGGGAGCACGGCGAGGGGTTTGAGCGCATCTCGCTGGTGGTCCCGGAGGCCGTGCTGGGGGAGGCGGTGGATCGCATCGCGCGGGTGTTCCGGAGGCCGCGCTAGCCATGCAGTTTGCACGGTTGGCGCGCTACCGTCTCGCTCCTCTCCCGACCCCATTGGACGAGGCGCCCCGCCTGCGTCTGGCCCTTGGGGCAGGCTGTCCCAGGATCTTCGTCAAACGCGACGACCTCACCGGCCTCGGCATGGGCGGTAATAAGGTGCGGAAGCTCGAGTACCATCTCGGGGATGCGCTCGCACAGCGCTGCGACGTGCTCGTGACCACGGGCGCCATCCAGTCGAACCACTGTCGCGTCACCGCGGCGGCCGCAGCCCGCGCGGGCCTTCATGCTGTGCTCGTCCTGCGACCGGGGGAACCCGAGGACCTGCAGGGCAACCTTCTCCTCGATCGGGTGCTCGGCGCACGGGTCCGCATCGCCCCCGGCCCGACCTCCGCTGCCGTCGAGGCGACCGTGGCCGAGGAAATGGATGCCCTCCGCCGCGCGGGCCGGCGCCCGTATATCGTTCCGAAAGGCGCGTCGACCCCGCTGGGCGCGGTCGCCTACGCCGAGGCCTTTGTGGAGCTGCTGGCGCAGACAGCCGCGCTGGGGGTTGCGGTCGATGCGGTCGTCTTCTGCACCGGGTCCGGCGGGACGCAGGCCGGGCTGCTCGGTGGTGCGACGCTGCTGCAGAGCGGCGTCGAGGTCGTGGGCATCGCGGACGGAGCCACCCGGGCAGAACTGGCTCCGGTCGTCGCGACCCTGGTCGCTGGCATGGCGGAACGGTGCCGGCTGTCGATCGCAGTCGAACCCGATCAGGTCGTCGTCCTCGAAGACTACGGTGGCACCTACGGGGTGCCGACCCCCGCGTGTGTGGACGCGATCCGCCTCGCGGCGCGCACGGAAGGTCTCATCCTCGACCCCGTGTACTCCGGCAAAGCGATGGCCGGTCTGGTCGACCTCGTCCGGCGCGGCCGTTGGACGTCAGACCAGACGGTCGTGTTCTGGCACACCGGCGGACAACCGGCGCTGTTTGCGCTCGCGGAAGCCGTGGGCGCACAGGAATGAGCCTGTCGCCGATGGCCGCCGGCGCGATGACGGTCGTCCGTACGTGCGCGGCCGTCGCACCGGGTGAGCACGTGCTGATCCTGACCGACGCCGCGGTCCCCCGCGAGGTGGCGGACGCGCTCGCGTTCGCCACGGAGGCGAGCGGCGGCGTCCCGGTCATCCTGACGATGCCCCGTCCCGAGCGACCGGGCGTGGAGCCTCCGCCGCTTGTTGCCGAGGCGATGAAGCGAGCCCATGTTGTCCTGGCGCCGACGAGCCTGAGCGTGTATCACACGGAGGCCTCCCGCAACGCCGCCGCGGCCGGCGCGAGGATGTTGGCGATCAGTGAGTGCCGCGCGGAGACGCTGGTTCGCGGCGGGATCACCGCCGAGTTCGCGGGGCGGGCGCCCGTTGCCGAGCGTCTCGCGCGCCAGCTCTCGGGGCAGCAGCTGGAGCTTCGCACGCCCGCCGGCACCCACCTCTCGATGACGCTTGGCGGCCGAGCGGGGGTGGCCAACACTGGGCTCGCGACGCAGCCGGGCACGCGGTCGGGCCTGCCCACGATCGAGGCGTACATCGCGCCGCTGGAGGGGACGGCGGACGGCGTTGCCGTCGTGGACGCGAGCGTGGCGGTGCTCGGGCTCGTGTCCGCGCCGATCACCGTGCGGTTCAAGGAGGGTCGCGCCGTCGACTTCGGCGGCGGCGCCCAGGCGCGCGCACTGGAGGATCTCGTGGAGCGCGTCGGCCAC
>DASQGM010000068.1:0-2935 GCA_035632615.1 bacterium
ATGAAGACCATCACGAGGCCCACGCGCCCGTCCGCGGCGGCCGACGCCTGCGCGGCCCGACTGGTAGGCGTCGCGCCGCTGGCGGTCCGGTTCGTTCGAGCCCAGATGCGGCGTCAGATGCCCGGGCTGACGATGGCACAGTTCCGTGCCATGTCGTTCGTGTACCGGCGCAGCGGGTGCTCGCTGCGGGCCCTCGCGGACCACTTGGGCGTCACCCCGCCCAGCGGTTCGGCGCTCGTCGACCGGCTCGTCAGCCGAGGGGTGGTGACTCGCACCCCAAACCCGGCGAGCCGGCGGGAGGTGTCGTTGCACCTGACCCGCGCCGGCCGGACGGAGTTCGAGGCGGCCAAGGACGCCGCGCGGGAACGGACGGCCGGCGTACTCGCCACCCTGCCGGACACGGTGCTGCGCCGCCTGACCCAGGACTTGGACGCGGTCGCAGCCGCGTTCACGATCGCGGAGGTGAATCCGGACCGATGACAGGAGCCCACCCGAGCACCGTGCGGCCCGGCGGGGCGCCGGCGGCAGCCGACGGCCGTAGCGCGACCGGGACGACGTCCGAGCCGGCGATCCGCACGGCCGAGCTCACCCGGCGCTTCCGCGACCTCGTCGCGGTCGACGCGGTGTCGATCGACGTGCGCGCGGGGGAGATCTTCGGACTCCTCGGCCCGAACGGCGCGGGCAAGAGCACGATGATCAAGATGCTGACCACGCTCCTGCCGCCGACCAGCGGGCGCGCGTGGGTGGCGGGGTTCGACACCACGACCGAGCCGACCGCCGTGCGGCGTCATATCGGATACGTCCCCCAAGCGCTCTCGGCCGACGGCGCGCTCTCCGGGCACGAGAACCTGCTCGTCTCGTCCAAGCTGTACGGGCTGCCGCGCGCGGAGCGGGGGCGGCGCATCGCGGAGGCCCTCGAGCTCGTGGGGCTCAGCGACGCGGCGAACCAGCTCGTCCGCCAGTATTCCGGCGGCATGATCCGGCGCCTCGAGATCGCGCAGGCCATGCTGCACCGACCGGCCGTGCTGTTCATGGACGAGCCCACGGTCGGGCTCGACCCCGTGGCCCGCCGCGCCGTGTGGGAGCACGTACAGCGGCTTCGGGACATGTTCGGCACGACGATCCTCATCACGACGCACTACATGGACGAGGCCGACGACCTCGCGGACCGCGTCGCCGTCATGCACCAGGGACGCGTCGCCGCGGTCGGCACGCCCGGCGAACTGAAGACGGCCGTCGGCGTCCAGGCAACCCTGGACGACGTGTTCATGCACTTCACCGGCGCCAGCATCGACACAGGAGGCAGCTACCGTGACGTCCTACGCACCCGCCGTACCGCGCGGCGTCTCTCCTAGCCCGACCGGCGCGATCGCGTTCGTCGGCCATGTCTTCGCCGTGGCCGACGCCGAGATCCGCAAGCTCCGCCACGATCCCCTCGAGCTGCTGATGCGGGCGATCCAGCCCACGCTGTGGCTCGTCGTGTTCGGACAGGTCATGTCGCACCTCCGGGGCGTCCCCACCGGGCCCCTGCGCTATCTCGACTTCATGGCGCCGGGCATCCTGGCGCAGAGCGTCTTGTTCATCGCCATCTTCTACGGGGTGTCGGCGGTCCGCGAGCGCGATCTCGGCGTCCTGAACAAGTACATGGTCAGTCCGATCTCCCGCACGGCGCTCGTGCTCGGCAAGGCGATCTCCGCCGGCGTGCGCGCGCTCTCGCAAGGGGTGATCGTGTACATCCTCGCGCTGCTCATGGGCATCCGGACGAACTGGGAACCGTGGAACGTGGCCGGCGTGCTGGTGCTCATCGTAATGGGTTCCGCGGTGTTCTCGACGTTTTCGCTCGTGATCGCCTGCATCGTCAAGACCCACGAGCGCGTGATGGGCATGGGACAAGTGATGACGATGCCGCTGTTCTTCGCAAGCAACGCGATCTATCCGATCGTGCTCATGCCGGGCTGGCTGAGGGCGGTCGCCTCCGTCAACCCCTTGACCTACGAGGTGGACGGCCTGCGCGCGTTGATGGTGCAGGGGGGCACGACCTCCTTCGGTCTCGGCGTCGACTTCGCCGTGCTCCTCGCGTTCGTGGCGGCACTGGTCGCGATCGCGCCCCGGCTGTATCCCCGACTCGTGGTCTAACGACAGGCGCGCCTGGACGCGGGAGGCGCCCACGGAGGGTCTGCCGTACGACAACCGCGACGCCAACCTCGGCGCACGACTCGCTCGTATCTCCCGCACCCTTGGATCTGCTCCCGGCGTACGACAAATCCGGTGAGGTCGATAGGAAAACCCTCATCAATTGGGCAACACTGAGTCGGAAGAGGAGGTGTTGCCTGTAGTGGACGGCGCCACACAAAGACAGATTGGGGTTCGTGGTGTCTGACACGATTCCTGAAACCCGAAGCCGTCCTGCTGCCAACGCGGGGCTGCGGGTATTGAGCCTGTCGGCGTTGGGTGTCGTTTTCGGCGATATCGGAACGAGCCCCCTCTACACCCTGAAAACAGTGCTTGCCCTCACCGGCGCGCCCCCTGCTCCGGCCGTCATCCTCGGGACGTTGTCGCTCATCATCTGGACACTGATCATCGTGGTGAGTATCAAATATGTCTCGTTTGCCATGCGCATCAATAACAGTGGCGAGGGTGGCATCCTCGCGCTCATGTCGCTGCTTGGTGTCAAACTTAAGCCCCGGCCTGTCATCGTCGCGCTCGGGCTTCTGGGGGCCGCGCTGATATACGGCGACGGGGCGATTACACCCGCGATCTCCGTGCTGTCGGCGGTCGAAGGGCTCAACATCAACGCTCCGTCTCTCGCACCCTATGTCCTGCCTCTCTCCGTCCTGATTCTCGCCGTTCTGTTTTCCATTCAACCTCGGGGCACGGCGCAGATCGGCAAGGCGTTCGGCCCGATCATGCTGATCTGGTTCGTGACGATTGGCCT